>DAORIL010000041.1:0-18735 GCA_035438525.1 Pyrinomonadaceae bacterium | reverse complement strand
ACATTTAAATGAACTTCAACTTTATTTGATTCCGCCAGAGATTCAATTTGTTCAATGGCATTTGTTAACGATTCATGTAAATTAACTGCACTTAAATTTAGGTTAAAAGGTCGAGCCAGATTAAGCAAAAGACGAACTAAATTTGTGATTCGGGCAACATTTGAGCGGATAATTTCCAAATTACGCTCGTATTTTTGCGGAGCAATGTCGGATTTTTTTTGTAATTGTTCGGCTCTCGCGTCAATCACATTGAGCGGTGCGCCCAGTTCGTGGGCAACTCCCGCCGCCATTCTGCCGACCATCACTAGTTGTTCATTATGACGCACTTCGCGCTCAAGCCTGATCCGATTTTCAACCTCAACTTTGGTCGTGCGGTCTTTTTCATTCAAACTTTGTGCCATTTGATTGAATTGTGCGGCAAGGATTGAAAACTCGTCTCCGTGAGATCTCAAAATAACCTGATGAGCAAAATCGCCTTTTCCAACCGCTTTAGTTGCCGAAAGTAAGGTTTTAATTGGAATCGAAAGATTTCGATAAAGGACAAAATAGACAACCGTAATAATGACGGCTAACAATAAAAAAGTAGTCAATATCCAATAAACACGGGCATTGTAAATATCATTTTTGATGAGCGAAAGTGGTTTGACTATCTCAAAAGCTCCGATAATCCCTTGCTCACTCCGAATCGGCATAATGACGGAAGAATATTTTTCACCTTCAATTTCGGTAATATTTTCAATTGTTTCACCTGTCGCCAAAACATCCTTTAATTTAGCCGGACGGCGCAAAGGACCTTCTTCCAAAGGTTTGGATTCAGCAAGTAAATTTTGTTGATTGTCGAACAAAATAACTGCATAAATCTCCGTATTTTCACGCAAACGATCAATCAATCTTTGTTCTTTGACCGAGCCTGTTGCGATATAGTTTTCTTCCAGAACAATTTGTAAAGTTACAGCGTGAGCCTCTAGATCTTTGCGAAGAGTATTTTCCAGAGCAAATTCGTATTGTCTCAAAATCCAGAGACTTGCGCCGAGCATTACTAAACCGACCGAAACAGTCAAAAGTAATAATAATTTAGTGCTGATGCTCATAAATAATCTGTCGAAATCTGCAACGCCTTTGTGGAATTATGCCACATAAAATCTTTGAGAGTCTAACTTCAAAAATGATAGTTAAAAATTGTGCAAAACTTTAAATGCAATAAATAAAGTATTTACGCAGATTTCCAAGCCTCTTTGAGAAATATGGCACAAGCGTTGCCAATGGGTGAATAACAAGAGTTAGACCACTTTGCTCACTCTGACCATAAACTATTTAGGAGAAACTACACAATTTATGAATGAAAATGATAAGAGTATATTTTCAAATATCGGAGGGGATGTGGCTGCCGGACTGGTGGTATTTTTTGTCGCCGTTCCTTTGTGTTTGGGAATTGCTCTAGCCTCAGGTGCGCCGCTTTTTTCAGGCATTGTCGCCGGAATTATTGGCGGATTAGTGGTTGGATTTGCCAGTAAATCCGCCTTGAGCGTTTCAGGACCGGCAGCAGGCTTGGCTGCTATTGTTTTAGTAGCAATTACGGAATTAGGCGCTTTTAATATTTTTCTTTGCGCGGTAATTATCGCCGGAATAATTCAAATCATCCTCGGTTTTCTCAAAGCAGGAACTATTGCCAATTACTTTCCTTCAAATGTGATCGAAGGGATGCTCGCCGGAATCGGAGTCTTGATCATTCTCAAGCAAATTCCGCATGCAGTAGGTTTTGATAAAGATTTTGAGGGAAATGAGAGTTTTCACACCTTAACGTATGGAAATACTTTTAGTGTTTTAGCCAGCACGCTTGAAGCCATTACGCTCGGTGCTTTGATTGTATCAGTGGTGGCTATTATTTTGATGAGAGTTTGGGAATCGGTTCCCGCTTTAAAGAAATTGAAAGTGTTGCCCGGACCTTTGGTTGCCGTAATTGTCGGTGTAATTCTAAATGAAATATTTAAGGTTGCAGCTCCGCAAATTGCAATTCAACAGGAACATTTGGTTAATCTGCCTGTGACCGATAGTTTCCAGGGTTTTATCGGACAATTTACACAACCTGATTTTTCGGGGTTTTTCAATTCACAAGTTTGGTTTATCGGAATCACGCTGGCGATTGTCGCCTCTATCGAAACGCTTTTGTCATTAGAAGCAGTTGACCGCATTGATCCGTTGAAGCGTTATACTCCAACAAATAGAGAATTAAAAGCCCAAGGGATCGGCAATATTATTAGCGGTTTATTAGGCGGTTTGCCGATGACATCGGTAATTGTCCGTTCTTCGGCAAATGTCAACGCTGGCGCTAAGACAAAACTATCAACCATTACCCACGGCGCGATGATTCTCGTCTGTGTGGCATTAATCCCCGTTTTGTTAAACAAAATTCCTTTAGCTGCATTGGCGGCGATTTTATTAATGACCGGATATAAATTGGCAAAACCTGCTTTGTTTTCCAAATGGTGGTCACACGGACTTTATCAATTTATTCCTTTTGTGGTGACGATTGTAGCGATTGTTTTTACTGATTTGCTCAAAGGTGTTGCGCTTGGAATGGTTGTCAGTATTTTCTTTATCCTGCGGGAAAACTTAAAATCCGTTTATTTCTTTGAGCGCAAAAAACATGAGGAGGGCGATATAATTCATATCAATCTGGCGCAGGAGGTGACATTTTTGAATAAAGCAGCGATCAAGATGACGCTTGAACATCTTCCCGAAGATAGTTACGTTATCATTGACGCAACGCAAACGAACTATATTGACCATGATGTTTTGGAATTGATCAGAGAATTTCAGGCAGAAAAGGTCAAAGAGCGGGGAATCAGGCTTGAAATTGTCGGCTTCAAATCGGAATATAAGATTGAAAACACTTTGAGTTCCCATGTTTATTCCGAGCATAGTCAGGAAGAAGTTGAATCGCGAGAAGCTAAAGGCGAACATTCTAAACTGATCGAACAATTAACCAGTGAAAGATTTATGTTAATGAACAAGGAGGTAAAAGTTTAATTTTATGAGAACACATACAAAAGAAACGCAATCAAAAATCACACCGGCTGTTGCTTTGCAATACTTACGCGAAGGTAACTTTAGATTTATTAATAGTTTAAAGGCAAACCGCGATTTGCTGGCACAAGTCAACGAAACCAGAGACGGACAATTTCCGTTTGCGACAATTTTAAGCTGTATTGATAGCCGAACATCTGCCGAACTTATTTTTGACCAAGGATTGGGCGATATTTTCAGCATTCGGATTGCCGGAAATGTGGTTAACGAAGACATTCTGGGCAGTATGGAATTTGCCTGTAAAATTGCCGGTTCAAAATTAGTTGTGGTTTTAGGACACAGCAAATGCGGCGCAATCAAAGGGGCTTGCGACCATGTTCAATTAGGAAATTTATCAACCTTATTGAACAAAATTCAGCCTTCAGTTTATCTCGAAAGAGACACCACAGAAGACCGAACTTCAGGCAACGCCGATTTTGTTTACAATGTTTCGCATATTCAGGTTAGGAGAAGTGTCGAAGCAATTATTGAGCGAAGCGTCATTTTGCGCGAAATGGTCGCTAAAAAGGAAATTGGCATCATCGGCGCATATTATGATGTGGATAACGGTGAAGTAGAATTTATGGAAGATACGTTTATGTTCGGAGAAATTCGTCATCTTTATTTAGCAGTAGATGGAAAGCTGCAAACAGATGAAAAGGGACAAGTAGCAACAAATTAAGGTCAGTCGAAATGCTGACTAACAGGGATAGCGAGGATAAAATTCACGAGTCAAGGGAAGAAAATGCAGAAAATCCTCGTCTATCCCTGTCAATTAGAACTATCTTAAAGCATCGATCAACAAATCAATTTCTTCCTCTTTTACACACAAAGGCGGAAGCAGACGCAGAACATTAGGAACGCTGGAAGTTCCTGTAATTATTTTATTTTCAAGCAGTTTAGCGTGATAATCTTTAGCTAGAGAAGAAAATTCAATTCCAATCAGACAGCCTTTGCCGTGAATTGCGACGACTTCTTCGATTTCCTGCAAACGCTGACGTAAATGATTTTCGATTTTCTTTGCGTTGGCAATCATTTCTTCATTTTCAATAGCTTCCAAAGTTGCCAAAACAGCCGCCATCGCCAGCATCCCGCCGCCGAAAGTCGTGCCTAAATCGTTTGTTTTGATATTGTTTGAGACTTTGTCATTGACTAAACACGCTCCAACAGGAACACCGCTACCAAGCGATTTTGCTATTGTGATTACATCTGCTTCGACACCGCCTGCATTTTCCGAACTGCTGAAAAACCAGTTTCCGGTGCGCCCGACTCCAGTTTGAACTTCGTCAAAAATCAAAATAATTCCGTGTTCATCACAAATTTCGCGTAACCCGATGAAAAATTCGGGTGTAGCTTCACGGCAGCCAAACATTGATTGAATCGGTTCAAGCATAATTGCCGCCGTTTGATTGTCAGCTAATTCGCGGACGGAATCTAAATTGCCAAATTCGGCGCAGACGTGATGCGGAACATTCGGTTTGCCGATTTCCCGGTATTTTCCCAAAAATGTTGCACTTATCGCATCAGCCGTTCTGCCGTGAAAACCGCCTGTAAAAGTAATGACCTTTTCGCGTCCGGTGGCAAATCTCGCCATTCGCATTGCGTTTTCGTTTGCCTCAGTTCCCGAATTGCAGAAAAATGCTTTAGTGATGTTTTCCGGCGCAACTGAAACGAGCTTTTCCGAAACTTTCGCCCGAATTTCTGAATACACCAAGTTGCTGTAAAACAAAACTTTCTCAGCTTGCTGCTGGATTGCCTCGACAACGTGCGGATGCGAATGACCTGTTCCGCAAACTGCGTGTCCGCCATACAAATCGAGGAATTTTTCGCCTTCACTCGTCCAAATCCAAGAGCCCCGGCCACCCTCAACCGAAATATTCATCTTGGCGTAGGTTGCTACTTGGGTTGATTCTTCTATATTTTTTATTTCTTCAAAATTCATAATTTTTTTTTAGCCACAGAGAACACAGAGAACACGGAGAGATTTTTAAAGGGAATATCTTTTTACTCCGTCAATTAGCGTTTTTAAACCGAAATTTATTCGTAATGCGCGTTTCAATTTTGTTGCTTTCAAATATGACAACACTTGTGCATCAACTGCTTCAGGAACTTTTGAAAGTGATTTAAGTTCAACAATAACCTCTTTTTCGATTATCAAATCCAATCTTTGTCCTTTAATGATTTTGCCTTTGTAAATCACATCAATTTCAACTTGACGTTCATATTTTATTCCACGCAAGTCAAATTCGTGACAAAGTGCTTCTTCATAAATTGATTCTAATAAACCCGAACCAAGTTCTCTGTGAACCTCAATCGCCGCCCCAATTATCTTTTTTGTGAGTAAATCATCCATATTTTTGTTTTTACCACAGAGGTCACAGAGAACACGAAGAAAATCGAAATCATCTGTAAAGTATTGATAAATATAACGAAATGGGAAGTGACCTTGCTTATATCTTTCTTTCTCAGTGAACTCTGTGTGCTCTGTGGCTAAATTTTCTTCTGCATCAACCAATCAGTTTGCGGGTCGCTTCCGAGTTGGAAAATATGTTCGCCGCATTTTTCGAAGCCGAATTTGGTGTAAAACTTTTGAGCATTGTAATTATATTCCCACACGCCGAGCCAAATTATGTCGTTTCCATTTTCTTTCGCAAATTCTAAACATTTCAGCATCAAGGCTTTACCGATTCCTTTGCCGATAAATTCATTGAGCGAATAGAGTCGACAAAGTTCGATCGGATTTTCGCCGGAAACTCCATCTTCACGGGAATTTTGTTTTAGTTTGGCGTAGCCGACCATTTGATTTTCAGTTTCTGCCACGAAGAAAAATGAATCTTTGTCCGCCAATTCAGCAGAAATTGCTTCAACCGTAAACGCTTCATCCATATAGCTCTTTAAGTCGCTGGGATCGTTTTTCGGATGATCGGCAAAGGCATCGTAGAAACTTTTCCAACTGATTTGCGCTAAAATTTCTGCGTCTGCGGAATCGGCTTTTCTAATTTGCAAATTCATTTTATCCATCTTTTATTAAGCTAGAGACTGTTCTTTTATTTTAAGTGTTTTTCCAAAAGTCCCTTCCAAATCGCGTAGCCGTTTTCTTTCATATGGAGCATATCTGCTTGAAAAAGTTCGGGTCGAGGTTCGCCTTTTGCGTCCAGCATTGCTGACCAGACGTCAATAAAAATGGCGTGTTTATCTTTAGCAACTTCGGCTTTGATCAAATTGTTGCCTTGACGAAAATTATCCGCGATTTTCCAACGCGAAGGACTTGGTTTCATCGAAACATAAATAATTTTAGATTTGGGAAGTTTTTGATGCATTAACTCCGCAAATTTTTTGTAATCGTTGGCAAGTTTTTCGGGTGCAACGCCATCATTTATATCGTTTTCACCGGCATATAAAACCACAATTCGAGGATTATAAGGAGCAACAATCCGGTCAAAATAATAATTCGTATCTTCCAGACGAGAGCCGCCGAAACCGCGATTAATGACATTCAGATTAGGAAAACTTTCGCGCAAATTTCGCCAGAGACGCATCGAAGAACTGCCGACAAACAAAACCGGATTTTTCGGCGGAGTTTGTTTCAGATCAATTTCAGTAAACGAATTTATTTCTGCATCCCACATTTTCGCCCGGTTATAAGTTTGCGCGTGAACAAATGTGGCAAAAATTAAAATAAGGGCGAAAAATAATGCGATCTTCAAGGTTTTCATGATTTAACTAATTCCTGATATTCCGGATGTTTTTTCAGATAAGCCGCGACAAACGGACAGGTCGGAATGATTTGTTTACCTTCGGCTTTGATTTGTTCCAAAGTTCCTTTGGCTAACGCACTGCCAACGCCTTTTCCTTCAAATTGCGTCGGAACTTCCGTATGATAAAGATTATAAACATCTTCGCCCTGTTTTGTGTATTGAATAAATGCTGTGCCTTCATCCAAATTTATCTCAAAACGATGTTTCGTTTCATTATTTTCAACTTCTAGATTTTCCATAGTTTATGATAATGGCAGAAACGTGACTGTTAAGGAGCGTGTCTTCACCATTGATAACACGCTTCCTCACGGTCGCGTTTCTGCCATATTGCTTAGATTGTCACAACTTCTTTTTCTTCCGTCCAAACAAAAGTCCCATTTTGCAAATCTTCGATTGCCTCATAAAGTTCGGCTCTCGTATTCATCACAAATGGACCGTAACGCGCGACGGGTTCATTCAAAGGTTTTCCCGAAACAAGGAGAAAACGTGCACCGTTTTCACCAGCTTTTATTTTGACAAAATCGCCATCAGTTAAAATGACAAGTTTCGGATTTTCAACCAAATTTCCGCTTTCGTCAAAATCCGCCGAGCCATCAAAAATATAAGCAAAAGCGTTATGTCCGGCAGCGATTGGATGAATAAATTCGGCATTAGCTGCGAGTTTCACATCCAAGTAATTCGGCTCGGCATAAATTTCTGAAACCGCGCCTTTGGTGTCGCCAACTTCGCCTGCAATGACTTTAACTTTTGCTCCGTCTTTTTCGTAAACGGGAATCTTATCGGCTTTGACTTCCTGATAACGCGGTTTGGACATTTTCAGTTCTTTCGGCAAATTCACCCAAAGCTGAAAACCACTCAAACCTTCTTCTTCGGCAACGGGCATTTCTTCGTGCATCAAGCCGCCGCCTGCTGTCATCCATTGAATATCACCCGCAGAAATTGTTCCTTCGTTGCCCATCGTGTCGCGGTGTGTGACCTTGCCTTTGAGCATATAAGTCACGGTTTCAATTCCGCGATGCGGATGTTCGGGAAATCCGGCAATGTAATCATCCTTATTTTCTGAACCAAAATGGTCAAGCAATAAAAACGGGTCAAGATAATCAAGCGTCGGCGTGGCAATCAGACGATTCAACTTAACACCCGCGCCATCCGAAACAGGAGTCGGGCTGATTAACTTTGCAATTTTTCTTTGTGTTTTCATAATTTTTCCTTTCTCAATCCAAATAGGATTTTTGATTTATATGAAAATTTTAACAGGCACAGAAAGAAAAAGAATCACCTATTCGAGTGATAGAAATTTCACCCGATTGAAAAGAAATTTTTAACGCAAAGGCGCAAAGACGCAAAGTAAAATATTAATTTCCCTAAATTCGAGTATCCTTTAAGCAAATTTCCAAAATACCTTTGCGCCTTCGCACCTTTGCGTCTTTGCGTTAAATTCTATCTATCAAACTATGGATTCGTTCCAACCAGCATCAAACCCGTTTTTTCATCTAAGCCAAACATTAAATTCATATTTTGCACCGCTTGACCCGCCGCGCCTTTGACCAGATTATCAATTGCGCTAAAAACCACAATTTGTTTGCCGTTAGAATGAAAAGCAATGTCGCAAAAGTTAGTGGTTTTGACCCAATTGATGTCGGGTGAACCATCAACTAAACGGACAAAGAAACTTCCGGCATAAAAATCCTGATAAATCTTTCTCAAATCGTCATTGCCGATAGCTTCGTTTGTTTCGACATAGCAACTCGCAAAAATTCCACGCGAAACGGGCAAACTGTGTGTCATAAAAACGAAATCATTCTCAAAATCTCCGACACTTTGCAAACATTGTTCGATTTCGGGAACGTGTTGATGCGTAAAAGGTTTGTAGGCGTAAAATGAATTCATCCGTTGCGGGTGATGTGTGTTAGGCGCAGGTTTGACACCTGAGCCGCTTGAACCGGTTTTGGCATCAACAATTACTTTGCCCGTCAGCAAACCGCTTTTAACCATCGGCGCAAGTGCTAACAAAGTTGCAGTAGCAAAACAGCCCGGATTAGCGATTTTGTTCGCCGTTTTGATCTGTTCACGATTGACTTCGGTCAAACCATAAACAAAATCTTTTTGTGATTCGGACTGATCTAATTTGTAAAATTGCTTAAAAATATCCGCATCATTAATCCGAAAATCGCCGGATAAATCAATAATTTTGACATTCTTTGGCAACTTTGGCGCAACTGAGATTGCCTGTCCGTGTGGTAGTCCGAAAAAAGCGACATCTGCTTCTAAGTTTGATAAATCTTCGGGTGCAGTTTCAAAACGTAAATCGGTCAAGCCAAACAAGTTTTTATGAACTTCACTAACTAATTTTCCTACTTGCTCATTTGCCGTCACTAAAACTATTTCAGCGTTCGGGTGAAACAGCAGAATTCGCAGAAGTTCGCTTCCGCCGTAACCTGAGCCACCGAAAATGGCGACACGGAGAACGGGAGATGGGGAGATGGGGTGATTTTGATTTGATATATTTGTCATTTTTCTAGTTCTTTAACAAAAACAGTTTCTGATAATTTTTTAGCCTCACGCATAACAGCTTCCAGCCAATTTTTATGATTATATTTTTGCATAAATGGTATCCACCAAACTTTGTCGAACCATTCACTTAAATGACCATCATCCAAATATCGCCAATATTGAAGTTCATCTGGAAAATGAAGTTGAATATAAATCTGATGGATTTGCTCACTTCCTTTAATTGGGTCGAGTTCTCCAGATAAAATTTTTTTGGCTAAATTCTGAGCGTGATCTAATAATACTTCTTTTTCACCTAAGTATTTCCAGCCTAATTCGTCTAAAGATTTGCGAAACAATTCATTAAAATCAGCTTCGATAGGATGATTTTTGTCTAGTCCAGCAAGTAATCGAAGACTCTTTGTATCTAAACCTTCTTCAAGACAATCAATCGCCCAATCAACAAAATTATCGCTTGTAATTTTGTCGAGATAAATTCGGGCAAAAAGTTGTTTTGTAATTTCATTCATTTAAGCAACTGCAACCACTTCTTTGATCTTCTCAAAATCCAACAACTCAAACAATCCTAAACCATTTCGCCGCGCATTTCCTGCTTTAATGCCGAAATTTTCTACCACAAAATCTTCGCCCATTTGCGAATCTGTCACCGAACCTGCGATAACATCAATTTCAATTCCAAGGTTTTTCAAAACGGTAATGCCGCCAATGACACCAACATAATCCGAAGCGCAAAAGACGAATGATGAAATTGCCTCTTTGATTTCCAAATCTTTCAAAACCGAATCAACTGCGTATCCTCCGACAATTCCATCACCGAGTTCGACAATAATCAAATCAGGTTCAAAGCTATTGAGATGATTCAAAATCGCTTTCGCAATTGGTGACAAATCACCTGCATCAACAGTCGAAGGCAAACCGCAATCAAGAAAGCTAGTGGTGACAAATGCTCCGTGATCTTCCATATTCAAAGTGTCACGCAACGCCGCCACGCCCGACATTTTTGCTCCGGCAACCTTTAAACCGGCGTGATGTGCCTGTTTAATAATTTCAGTTGCTGCCACCGTTTTGCCCGAATTCATACAAGTTCCGGCAACAATCACAATCGGCGCGGATTCGTTGAGAAAATTAGTCGGTTTTAACGCTTTATCGGCAATATTCAAAACATTTCCGTTTTCATTTGAGCCAATGCCGAGGACTTCGACTTCTATTGCGTCCGAAAGCGAAGAATGATGACCTTTGCAGACTCCGATCACGCCACCCATATTCAAAATATGCAATTTGTCGCCCGCCTTGATTGAATCGGGAACGTCACCAACAAAACCTTTCAACGCACGGCGTTTGCCCAAAACCCCAAGCAAAATATCGCCTTTTGTAATGCGTGCCAAACGTCCGTTAGGAAGCTCAAGATTACCGTAAGTTACTGATTCACTTAAGGCTTTGACGATAACGACATCACCTGCTTTCGGTGAAAGATTTTCGTCAATTACCGAAACCATTTTGCCCAAATTCAAAGGCGATGTCGCCGAACCGATTTTATCTACTTCTAAAATCATTTTAATACCTCAAAAAGAAATTCACTACAGAGACACAGAGGTCACAGAGTTTTTAGAAAGTGTTCAGAAAAATCTCTGTGTTCTCCGTGTCTCTGTGGTGCAAATACTAATCCATTTTTCGCAGTCTCAATCTTAACGCCTGCAATTTGATGAATCCTTCAGCATCGAATTGGTTATACGCACCCGCATCGTCTTCAAATGTGACAACCCGTTCTTTATACAGGGAATACGGCGAGCGTCTGCCTAGAATTGTGACATTTCCTTTGTATAATTTGATGCGGACTTCGCCCGAAACTGTTTCTTGGGTTTGGTCAATCATCGAACGTAAGATCTCGGTTTCAGGAGCAAACCAGAATCCGTAATAGATTGATTCGGCAAACTTTACGCCTAATGAATCACGCAGCCGCATAACTTCACGATCCATTGTGATTGATTCGAGAGCACGGTGAGCGGCTTGTAAAATAGTGACTCCCGGTGTTTCATAAACTCCGCGAGATTTCATTCCGACGAAGCGGTTTTCAACCAAATCAACCCGTCCGATTCCGTGTTCGCCGCCGATAAAATTGAGTTTGGAAAGTAGATCAACTGCACCATATTTTTCGCCATTTATTGCCACAGGCTCGCCTTTTTCAAATTCGATAATCAATTCTTCGGCTGTGTCCGAAGCCTTTTCGGGTGATTTCGTTAACAGGAAAATATCGTCGGGCGGTTGATTCCAGGGATTTTCCAAAATTCCGCCTTCATAAGAAATATGCATCAAATTTCTGTCCATCGAATATGGTTTTTCGGCGGTGGCAGTAACATTGATGTTGTGTTTGGCACAATACGCAATCAAATCCGCGCGTCCTTTGAATTCCCAATGCCGCCACGGAGCGACAACTTTGATGTCAGGTTGGAGTGCATAATATGTTAATTCAAAACGAACCTGGTCATTTCCTTTGCCCGTTGCGCCGTGAGCCACTGCATCAGCACCTTCTTTTTGGGCAATTTCAATTTGTTTTTTCGCAATGACGGGACGTGCCAGAGAAGTGCCGAGCAAATAAACTCCTTCGTAAAGCGCGTTGGCTTTGACGGCTGTCCAGACAAAATCCTTGACGAATTCCTCGCGCAAATCTTCGATGTAAAGTTTTGATGCACCGGTGTTTAGAGCTTTTTCTTCTAATCCGGTCATTTCTTCGCCCTGACCGACATCGGCGCAAAAACAGACGACTTCGCAACCGTAAGTTTCTTTTAACCACAACAACATGGCAGATGTATCAAGTCCGCCCGAATATGCTAAAACTATTTTATTTATCTTCATATAAAGTGATTAGTGGTCGGTGGTCGGTGGTCAGTAAAAACAGTCTTTTCTGTTCACTGATCACTAACCACTGACCACTATTTTTCAAATAATTCCCAAACTTTTTTCAAAACAATTTTTTGTTCTTTTTGTCCGCGAACGGCAATAAAAATAGTGTCTTCGCCCGCGATAGTGCCGACAATTTCGGGGATTTTTTTATTATCAATCCGCACACAAACGGCAGCAGCGAAGCCTGTTTCGGTTTTGGCGACAATCAGATTTTCTCCCGCAATTTCCAAACTTAGTAAACCAAAACCTGCATAATTTGATTTTTGTGGAACGGCATAAAATCCGTGAACTTTAACAATCCCGAGTTCCAGTAAATCACGCGAAACACTTGATTGATTAACAGCTAACCCTTGAGTTTTCAACAATGCTGTTAATTCTTCTTGTGTTCCGATTTGTTTGGTATTAATCAAATTCAAAATCGCGTTATGTCGTTCCAATTTCTGCATAATCTTTTTGCTATGCAAAATATTTGCATATTTTTGCATAAAGTAAGACGCATAAGATAACAAAATGGTTGACTAAAATCAAACTGATTTAGAGAAATTAACGATGAAAATGAATTTGGAAGAATTCTGAAGGGACTTGAGCAGAGAAAAAATTAAAGTAGGGTAATAATTGGCAGAGGCGATTTTAATAGGAAGTGGGAGAGAATAAGTGCAAAAAAAACTTGCCAGCCAATTTATCCAGAGAGAGTAATACAGTATCTTATTTTCAATCTCAAATATTTATTTCGGACGTATTTTCAACAGATTTAAGCGGCGGAAATAATTCTCTGGTTGGAAATTCTCTTTCAACAAACTCAAGATGTAAAATTGAGTCTGGTTTGTTAGCCTTGGGCTGATTACGGACAATTGCTGATGACTGAAAATTATATTTATGACAGGTAAAAATAATTTTCTCGGCATTAACAATATCAAAATTTGAAAAAACTGCCGCTCCTTTTCGGCTGATGTTAATGGTAGAAGTATCTACTTGTTTAACGATTTTTCCATTTATATCAAAAACTGTTAATTTTACTACCAATTTAGCATCAAATCGCGGATATTGGCGGACTACAAAGGCTCTTTCGGTTTCAAATACTTTCCACAATCCGCTCTCATTCAATCCCGAAATCCGGTATGAGGCTAATGGATTCTTTTTGAATCCGGCAGGCGCGTCTTGTCCAATAAAAGCAACTCCAATGTGGAAGCCCGTAAATTTTTCGTTTGAAACAGGCGCGCAATGTTGGACTACTCCCCAAACTCTGTAAAATTCTGTTTCAAAATCATAACACCTAAGTTTTGCCGGCATTGGCATCATTAATGAGATTAGTCTGCCGATCTTACATTCTCTATTTAGATTAAAACTTGCACTATTTTGGGAAACAGTTATCAAATCTGTCGCTTCACTCCAAAAAGTATTGCTGCTTTCTTGTCCTTTGACAATTGTCGTAATTGCAACTGTATGACGTATGTTTGAACGTCTTTCTTGATTAATTATGTTGTCCATATTTCTCCCACAAAGTATTTACGAAATCGCTAAGTTGAAACATCAAATAAAGATAAAAGGACCTTTATCTTTACTTGTCAGCCAACAACAAAGATTTCCGAATGGGATAAATTTTTAAAGTCAACTCCTGGAGCTGGCAGTGAATATTTATCCAAAACTCGTAATTAATATTTAATTGGGGGGATTAAATTATGGGGGCAAAATGGTTAAACTAATATAGTATTAACCAATGTTGTCGAGTTTAAACAATGTTTTGATTTTATACAAGTTATTTTTCGCTAAATTGAGAATTAAATGAAATTAAGTTTAGTAAGCAATTAAATAGGGGAATTCCTGAATTGTTTTAGCTAAGGAATCAAAATCTTAAAACCTCGATTTTATCAACTGTATCTTAATATTTTTCCCGCTTCAAAATGGCGGTTAAATGCTTTCCATCAGAATAAATCCAATCATTAATTAACCAGCGAGTTTTACTTTTCAATAACTCGATTTTATAACTATCAAGCAATTTGTCCTTAACCTGACTTTCGCATTCTTTGGGAATAAAAAACTTAACTCCAACAGTTGCTTTATTTGCTGCAATTTTGACCTCTCCTACTTCCAAACGGTTGAGAATGACTTTTTCCTCAATAACACATTCTTCAAAAGGTTGAAACGGAAATCCATCGCCAAAATACGGTTTGTCGTCCGGATGTTTGCGGACAAATTCATCTTCGCGTTTGATTTCGTAGCGAAAAAGCTGAGTTAATTCGGGGGTAAACCAGCCTTTGAGCAAATTCAATTCGTGCGTGCTGATTTGACCATTTCGGGTTCGCTGAAACTTATAAAAATTTTCAACAATGGATTTTATTTCCGCCTCAGCTTGCGAAAAAACAAGATTTGAGGCGAAAAGCAGCAACGCAAAACTCAAGATAAATCTGTGTTTATTTATTTTCATCAATTTTCCTGAATCCATTATTTCAAGTAAGTCTAAGATATTTTCCGCCAAATTCAATAATATTGCCAATCTAAAAGACAATCAATAATGTGAGTAGCATCACCGTTTTTTGAATCAAAATGCTTTAAAATTCAATCAACTATGAAACTAAACCGTCGAAAATTTTTGTTGCTTTCCAGCGGAATTTTATTAGCCAATTCAAAAGTTTTTGCTAAAAGAAATAAACGTGTAATTATTGCGGGAGCAGGGCTTTCCGGACTTTCTGCGGCGTATGAACTTTCTCAACTTGGCTATCAGGTAACAATTATCGAAGGACGCGACCGAGTTGGCGGACGGATCTTTACGCTCAAAAAGCCGTTTGTTGATGAGCAATTCGTAGAACTTGGCGGGGAATTGGTCGGCGATGGATATAAAAGGTTGCTTAGTTATGCCGACAAATTCAAGGTTTCATATCAAGAGTTTCAGGATGAATTTGAAACCGGCGGGGCTGTCACCAATTTACAAGGCGGAATCGGGACAACTGCAATTTTGAAGGGAACTCTTTACCCGATTGGTTCAACTCTTGAACCACATCCATACGGTTTGCAAGGCGACGAGGCAAAAATGCTTCCTCCCGCGCTTTTATCCAGATATTTGCGGACGATAACACGGGAGATTGCGGGAAATTCAAACAAAATAGCGGAAATGGATAAACTTTCGTTGGCAGATACTTTGCGAAAACAAGGTGCTTCCGAAACAGCCGTTAAATTGATGAATATTTCACTCAATTACAATTCAATCGAAACGGTTTCGGCAGGCGGAGTTTTGTTTGAAATGCAGAGACGGATGACTGCCGGAACTCGTGCCAATCGAATTCAAGGCGGAAATTTTGAAATTCCCAAAGCTTTAGCCGCAAATGCTAAAAAGAGCGGTGCAAAACTTATTTTACAAGCTAAAATTAAAAAAATCTCGCATACTCCAAACTTGGTCAAAGTTTCTTTTGTTGATAAAAGAGGCAAAATTCAGACGCTTGAAGCCGAAAATTTCATCTGCACAATTCCTTTTTCCGTTTTGCGGGAAATAAAATTCGCTCCTGCTTTGCCAGACACTAAAATGAAAGCCATCAATGAGTTATCTTATACAAATACTACTAAAGTAATGATGCAAGGTAGCCGTTTTGAATGGGACAGGCGCAATATCGGCTCAAGCATTTGGACGGATACGCCACTGGAAAGAATTTTTTCAATGTCGGGTCAACGTGGCGATGAGCGCGGAATTTTTACCTCCTGGACGGAAGGCGATGGCGCAATTTTACCGGATAAAATGAGCGATAGTGACCGTCAAGTTTGGGCAAAAAATGAATTGGAAAAAATCTTGCCGTTTATGAAAGGCGCGATTGAACGAACTGCAACTAAATCCTGGGGAAACGACGAATTTGCGCGAGGGGCATTTTCACATTTTCTCAAAGGGCAATTAACCGAACTTAAACCTCATTTGAAAACGCCGGTTGGCGCAATCCATTTTGCTGGAGAACATACCGCCGAATTTGCTCCCGGAATGGAGGGAGCATTGGAATCCGCTGAAAGAGTTGTCGCGGAAATTACAATGAAAAATACTTAGATTTGGACAACGAAAAGCCAATATCATAAATTTAGAAGAGAAGATAAAATATTTTCAAAATTTATGAGCGAACTTAGCATTAGAAACGCCACGCTGGCAGATTTGCATTTGATTTCGGTAATTGCAATTACAACCCATTACGAAGCCTATTTTGAACTTGACCCTTCGCACGATCTAGCCGATTACTGCGTTAGATGTTTTAATTTAGAAACCGTTAAAAGTGAGTTGGAGAATCCGAAATTAACTTTTCTAATCGCAGAATTTGCCGGAAATGCGGTTGGCTTTGCTCAGCTTCGGGAAGGCAAAAAAATCGAATGTATGGAAGGCAAAAATGCTATCGAAGTCCAGAGAATTTATATTGTCGAAAAAATGAGAGGCAAAAAGATCGGACAATCTTTAATTGAAAAATGCACGGAAATCGGAAAGGAAAAAGGCTACGAAACAATCTGGCTCGGCGTTTGGGACGAAAATGTGGCAGCGCAAAAATTTTATGAAAAAATCGGAATGAAAAATGTTGGAATTACCGATTTTTCTGATGGAAAGAATAAGTTTATCAATTTTGTTTTTGCTAAAGATATTTAAGCGGTTGACAGAAAGTTATCAGCGTAACAGAAAGTTGCAACGTTATTTGAAGGTGAAATATTCAGTCATTAGTTTGAAATTTCCTGCTTATTTTGACAACCACTGACCACCGACCACTTTTAATTACTCGTTTCAGTTGAGCCATTAAAACCACTTTTTTCTTAATAAACTTGACTTTTTTGTAAGGTTTTAGCAGACTAAATAAAGGTTTTATTTTTTTGAAAAAGTGAAACGGCAAAATTAAAAAATTGAGCAAGTTGCTTCAAGCAATTAAGAGTAAATGGAATATATTTCATTAATTTTATCTATCGGAATTTTATTTTTTGTAATTCAGCTAATGTTCTTTCAAAAAAGATTTGATTGGCTGAACGGGATTACCATCACAGCTGCCTTAATTGTGGTTTTGCTTGACCTTGATACAATAGTTTCGGGTAGAAATTACGAAATTTCAACTTTTATTAATTTTGCCGTGATAGCATTGTGGTTCATCAATACACGGCGAGAGCCTTTGTCGGCTCAAAGCTAAAAAATATCAGATAAAATAGTAAATTTGGCGGTCAGTTGACCGCTTTTTTATTTTTAAGGTTTGTCTGATGGTGCGCTTTGTGTTGAAATTTATCGCGTGAGCAAAAGATATTCACAAGTTATCGAATTGTTAAGGCTTGAGGCCGCGGCGATTGAACATACTGCCAATACTTTAAATCAGGATTCGGTTGAAAAAGCTGTCGAGCTTTTATTGAATTGTCCAAGCAAAGTTGTCGTGACAGGTGTCGGAAAGTCCGCAATTATCGCCCAAAAGATCGCTGATACAATGACCAGCACCGGAACTGTCGCGGTTTTTGTTCATTCATCGGACGCTTTGCACGGAAGTCTCGGAATAATTACCAACGGCGATGTGGTGATTGCACTTTCAAATTCGGGCGAAACCGAAGAATTGCTGGCAATTCTGCCAAGTTTGAAACAACGAAATGTTTCGATTATTGCAATCGTCGGCAATTTAAATTCTACGCTTTCGCGTTATGCAGATGTGACGCTTGATGCCTCCGTTTCCGAAGAAGCCTGTCCGCTAAATCTAGCACCGACAACATCTACAACCGTTGCGCTTTCAATCGGTGATGCGTTGGCAATGACACTCTCAATCGAAAAAGGCTGGACTGAAGAAGATTTTGCCGCCAATCATCCGGCGGGACGTTTAGGTAAACGGTTGACTTTGAAAGTGTCGGATTTAATGCACGAAAGTCCGAATATTTCACCTGAGGCAAATTGGCTGGAAGTTGTCAAAGCTCTTTCAAAATATGCACTTGGCGCAGTGAGTGTGGTTGACGAAAATAAAAAATTGATTGGAATTGTGACCGAAGGCGATTTGCGCCGGGCGGTTGAAAAAACTTCTCCCGAAAATTTTGCCGAACTTTCCGCTGAAACAATGATGACCAAAAATCCAATTACTGTAATTCCCGAAATGCTTGCCTATGAAGCACTGCAATTAATGGAGAATCGTCCGTTTCAAATTTCCGTTTTACCTGTCATTGAAAATAATAAATCCTGTGGAATGTTGCGTTTGCACGATATTGTGCGAAGCGGATTGTAAAAGTGAAAAAACGCAAAAGAAATAAATAAGTGGCAACTTCTAACTAATTTCGATAATCTTTCAAACGGTGCAAATATGAGAAAATTTTTAAGTTTGGCATTTACGCTTTTATTTTTCGTTTCTTTCGCCCAGGCACAAACCGCTGAAGTGATGGTTTCGCTTAATGAGCAGTTTTTTGATGCCGTTTTAGATGCGACTTTTACTAATCTGAAACAGCCGGATTTTCCTTTGAGTGATAAACCGGGCGGAAAATGCGATGAGCGAGTCAAACTTGAAAGGGAAATGAACGGAGTCAAAACTGCGGT
>DAORIL010000040.1:0-18810 GCA_035438525.1 Pyrinomonadaceae bacterium | reverse complement strand
TTTTTGAAAGTGTGGATCAATCACGTGGTTGGGATGGAACATACCTTGGAAAAAGGAAAGCCAATAATTATGAAGAAAGTTGTTTTGAGGATTTCAGTATTATTAATGATTATTTTTGCGGGTGCTTTGGTGTCTTTTGCCCAAAGCACCAAGATAGAAAATAACAAAGGCGGAGCAACATTTAGTCTAAAGGCTTCGGAAACGAAGTTATGGAATGTTGATGTTAAGAAAAAACAACCGATTTGTTTTTTCGTTGAGGTTGATTCTAATAATTTCGTTTTTACCTTCAATTCACAAAATGTAGCCGTCAATCAACAGAATCCAGTTTGTTTTACCCCCAGCACGACTGCTGACGGCAATTACGAAATAAAGCTCGTCAATAAAGGAACTACTCCCGCTAAAGGCGCATTCAATTACAGAAAAGAAATTCAATATTAGGAAAACAATATGAAAAAGACACTTATTTTAGGTTTGATTACGATTGTAGTTTCAATTTCAGGCTGCACATTTAATGTTTCGACCGGAACGAATTCCGCGAACACCACAGCAGCAAATACAGCTCCGGCAAATACAACCGCTTCGCCCGCCGCAGAAAATAAAGCCAACTCCGCTCCGGCAAACACCGGTTCAACTGAAACGGCAGTTTCAATAGACACGTTTAGTGATTTTCCTGAAGAAGTTGACGGATGTTCTTGCTATCTTTCGACAAGCGACGGCGATTTCAAAGCGAAAAAATACGTTTACATAGATAACCGTGAAGATTTTGCGACGATGAAGCTCAACGGCGCAATGGTCAAATTCAAACGAACCGAAGAAAAAGAAGTTTCCAAAAATCGTTGGGTCAAAAAATTCACCAGCGGCGATTATGAATTGGAAGTTGATATTACCCAAAGCGGAACTATCGGTCCTTTTCCGCATAAGGGAACTCTTAAATTGACCAAAAAAGGCGGACAAACAATCACCAAAGAAGTCAACGGCGAATGCGGCTGTTAACTAAAAAAATTGAGGAAAAAAATGAAAAAATATATCGTAACTTTAATCGTTGCTGCTTCGATGTCGGCTTGCTCATTTAATGTTTCGACCGGAACAAATAGCGCAACTACAAATTCGGCTACCCCCGCTGTCAACTATGCTCCAACAGCAGAAAATAAAGCAGCAAACACAACCAATACGGCGGCAGCTCCGAAAAAAGAAGAAGCTGATACAGCTAAAAAAACTGAACCCGCTCCTAGCTCAGGAAATAGTATCAGAGTCCAATTTGCCAAAGGCGAAACTTCAACGATGGTGACTAAAGATATTCCTGCCAAGGGATCTGTCGATTTCGTTATCAACGTCAAAAAAGGTCAAAAGATGGGATTTACCGTTGGTTACGATTTTAATGACGACGATGTTAATTATGCCCTGTATGAACCTGATACAAAAGATGTCACGATGTCAGCAGGACCGAAAGAACCGCAGGAATTTGAGGTAAAAATGAACGGCGACCATCGTTTGACGGTTAACAATACGACCAATAAAAAAGTGACGATCACGCTTTATTTGGATGTTGAATAACTTCACATCAAGAGTTCAAATTTAAGATGACAAAGCCGAAGTTCCAAAATTTACTAATAGTTGAAGATAATCAGTCAATGCGACGCTTGATAAAAAGTGTGGTCAAAGATTTGGCGGAGAATATTCACGAGTGTGAAGATGGAGCAGAGGCTTTAGCAGCATACGAAACATACAATCCTGAATGGATTTTAATGGATGTGGAAATGAAGAAAAAGGACGGGTTTACGGCAACCCGCGAAATTGTTGAAGCGCATCCTGATGCAAAAGTTTTAATTCTTACCAAATACGGAACAGACCGGATGCGTGAAGAAGCGCAAAAAGCAGGTGCGTGTGAATATGTCCTAAAAGAAAATCTCCTGACTATTCGGGAGATTATCCATTAAAACATTGATGATAATGATTAGCTAAATTACGGGGCACAAACCCCGCTCATATTACAATTTACTGTGCTGGGACAGGAAGTTTGAGCAATGCAGTCACCGGGATTAACACACTGACAAGTGCAAATATTGCCACTCATTACTACCGGCGCACAAATCCCCGATGGGCAACAGGTATCCATCGCTACATTACACATTGCGTTGTTAGCCAGGCAAGACTGAGCATTAACCGAGGTCGGAGCAATAACTGATGCCACAACCGGTAAGGCAACCATCGAAGCAAAACCAACCTTACGGATGATTTCTCGCCTCGTCATTCCTGCAAATTCAGTTGGGGGCGTAAGCTGACTGTCAATTAATTTCTCTTTTTTCAATTGCTCTAAAGCCAGCCAAACAAAACCTTCCGAAATGTTTGTATCAAACTTTTTTCCAACCGCCTGGCTAATTTCCGCGACAGTTTTGGTGCCGTCACACATTTGCCAGATTATGCCTGAAGTTTCATTGAGACAAAATGCCTCGTTAAGAATCAGGTCGTAAATCAGAACTTCGTCGTTTAGTTCCTGAATAACAATATTTTCTTTTCTTGCTAATGGTAAAAATTGGGTCAATTTGTTCATCCTAACCAAATAGTTTTAGAATTAGGCTAAGGGAGATTTAGATAAAACTTTACAAATAAAATATTTGCTTAATTCTTGTTTGGTTGATAAATCATACAGCAAAAACAAACAATTGACTATTCAGTTATTTCAAACTGCACCCATTGAGTCGCTAATTTATTTTTAGTTTTTGCTAAATTATCAATGACAACGATTTGCAAAACGTAATCGCCGGGTTCCATTTGAGCCCCTAAAGACAAAGCTCCGAGAACACTCAGTTTGGTAGGATTTGTTTGTCCTGTGAGGTTGAACGGTGTTGGTTTACCATCCTTAATTAATTTTCCATCTTTAAAGACTCTGATTTGGGTTTGTAAATTCGGCTGTTTAGTTTGACCAAGTTTGGCATTGTAAATTTCGGTTGCATAACGCAAAACAGTTCCTCTTTTAAACTGTCGAAGCGAGGTATCTGCCATCGGATCAGTTCCGCGAGTTCTGGGGGTATCAGGAGAAGCGTTTTGCATCTCTCCCCATTGTTTTTCAGTCATGTTTTCTAAGACAATTCCCGAAAGAGTTAGTCTGCCTTTTTTCAGATCGGGAACTTCGATAAATTGATTAGCTGAACCGACAATTGAATTTACTGTGTCACGAATGGCAACTCGCATTTGATAGGCTCCGGGTTTTTTGACCGGAAAAAGGAACTGATAAACAAAACCGTCTCTGATTAACTGTTCATATCCTTCCTGATTCTTAGCAGTTAGAGTGTAAGTTTTGCTGATTTGATCGGTAACAACTCCATTTTCTCCAAAACTAATAGCTAAAACATCAAAAACCGCTTTTTTTGCTCCATCAGCACTATCTGTAAATTTTAAATCTTTAGCATCAACGTGGAGGAGCGAATTAACGAACAAATTACTTTTATCATCTCTGCCGAACAATGTATTTAGTTTCAAATTAATTCCGTTAGCGGAAAAAGGCGAAGAAATTGCTTTCAAAATCTGCTGTGCCGGAGTTAGTGTTGTGTTAGCGGCGACGGGACGACGATCAGCGTCGGCAACGCCAAAGAATCCGCTGCGGTAACTAACGCTTAGATCTTTGTTTTTGACTTTGACCGTTAATTTATTGTATTTGCGGGTTTTGGCATCAAACGTATCGCTGTCGGGCTGATAACCGAGCAAATAATAGCCTTTAGTATCTTCGAGCAGTTTTTCTAAACCTTTGTTGAGATCATTATTGTTAAAAATTGCTTTTCCACCAGTGTCTCTGGCGAGAGTTGCCAAACCTTCTTGTTTGTCCAACAACTCGGCTGAACGGGAACTCATTGCAGATTGAATTGCTTGGGGATTTCCGCCTACACTATCGGCGGCAGTTAAACCTGTATATTGTAAGCCTCTCGCATCCTGAGTATAAATCGTGACCGAGGCGCGATTGCAAAGGTCAGTTAATTGACGGATTGAATCACGCATTCGGGTGCAGCGTTCCGGGTCTTCCTTAATATCAGTTTCGGTGCAAATCGAAAAACCGTCAGAGAAGAGCATAATAGATTTTCGACCCGGTAATTCATCCATTCCTTTGACGACAAAATTAATTGCGCCTAATGTTCCAACTGAAAAAATGTCTTCGCGGAATTCATTAAAGAGAGTCGTTTTGTCTTTATCCGCTTGAATATCTTCGTCGCTAACATCGGCTCCGGCGGCTTGAGCATCCTCAAGCGGAGTCGGTTCGATCGGTGCAAAAGCCGAAACTCCGCCGCGTCCCAACGGATTCCAACGGATCTTTTCAATTGCGGCATAGAGTAAATTTTTGTCAGAAGTAAATTGCTGCAATGCGCCGACACCGCTTCCCGTGCGGATAATCGCCACAAAATCATTAGGCTGCATTTGTTCGTCCACAAACTTTTTTAAACCGCGCCGGACATAATAAACACTTTCAAACGATAAACCTAAATCATCAACGACCAACGCAATTGTGCGCCGAACCTGTTCAGGTCTCAGTTGAGTCGGCGGAATTGGGGCAGTCATATCATTCTTATTCGGTTTTGGCGTTGGAGCTGGTGTGGCTTCCGGCACTGAACTGATAAAGGAAAAGTTTGTAATAGTTTGTTTTTCGTTATTTTCAAAAATTTCAAAGTCTTCTGGTTTCAAATTTGTTACGATCTTTCCTTTTCTATCGGTGACAGTTACATCAACTTGAATCAAAGTTGTCGAAATTTTAACTACTTCTTCATCATTGGTGACAGGTTTAGGGGTTGGCGTTGGGGTTTGCGCGAAACTAAGAATACAACTAAAGATTAAAATAACGAGAGAGGGAAAAAACTTTTTCATAATAACTCCTGACAATTAAATAATATTAAAATTTATCATATACCTAAACTATTTAAATTCACAAAAATAATTGATAAAAACTTAAATTATTATCGATATAAATGCAGAGAAGATTAGGCTTAGTGTCTTATCGAAAATTAGATATGGAATCCTTAAAATAATATCTCATACTTAATAGAAACAGACTTTTAATTGATAGAAAACATCTTTTGATTGATAGAAAGTATCCGCTGATTGATAGAAAAGGTTTTTCGATTGATAGAAAAGGTTTTTCGATTGATAGAAAGTGCATTTTGAACGATAGAAAAGATCTTTCAATTAATAAAAAAAGCGTGTATTTATAAAAACAGAATGTCCTGATTGATAAAATTACTCTCGAACCGGATAAATTTGGTGTTGCGACACCCAAAAAATCTTCGGTAAGACTAATTTTCAGTATTGTGATAGATAAAAAGAATGTCGTAAGATTCAAAGGGGAGATTGGAATTTAGAAAGAACTCCAATCGAGCAAACCGCATCAAAAGATTTCGATGAGAGGGAGTATTACATTGGATTTCAAAAGATTTCAGCCAACATTTCAAATTTTCACCGTCGCGTTCGTATTAATTATTTTAACTTTTAGCCTTAGTTGTTCGGCGTTTGAACCACAGCAAAGCGAGGAGCAAGCCCTACAATTTTTGCGGCAAATGATGAAAGACGGGAAATTGCCGCCGGAATCGGCAGTTCTGCAAATCGAATCGCGTTTTTCCAATACTAAAACCGGTGCGCTGTGCAAATTGCTTCGGGCTCAGATTCGTTTAACGGGAAATGATTTTAACGGAGCAGCTGAAATCCTCAATTCGAATGTTTTCGCGCAAAATACGACGGTTGGAGATTATGCGCTGTGGCTTCGCGGTAAAGCGCTTTCGCAAGCCGGAAGATTCGGTGAAGCTCAAATCGCTTTTGAAAAATTAACGACGGAGTTTCCAACCTCGTTACGGTATCGGGAAGGCAAACTTTTGTGGGCAAATGCTGCTGTTAGTAACGGTCAAGCGGGAAAAGTGCCTGACATTTTGAAAGATCTGATTGCAAAAAATGATGCTGATGCACTTTTGGCAGTGGCTAAATCTTTTGAAACACAAGGAAATCAGGCGCAAGCTACAGTTTTTTATCGGCGCACCTATTTTTATGGTGCAGGAAGTAACGCAAGTAAAGAAGCCGAGGCAAAACTAAATCCTGCTAATCCCTTGGTAGCAAATACTGTCATTACCAACTCAACGACTACACCTAATTCAATTTTGCCGATGCCTCTGATGCCAAGCACACAGGAAGAAGCTCAGGTTCGCGCCGATAAACTCTTGGAAGCTAAGAATTACGCCGAAGCACAAAAGGCTTTTGATAATCTGTTTTCAACCTATTCTGCGGCTGCTAACACTTCAAATCAGTTTAAACGGCTGACGGTTTTCAGTAATTTAAAGAAAATGTCGGAAGCTCAAATCGTTTTTAATGGAATTCCGGCAACTGCGAACGAAAAACTCGAAGGCTACAATCAACTGGCTCGCGGATACGCCAATGCGCGAATGTGGGAGCAGGCAAAAACCACGCTTGAGGAAATGCGCCGCACTTTTCCGAATAATCCTCTGACTCCGAAAACTGTCGTGGCAGTTGGAATGATTGCCCGCGACCAAAAGAATAAAGCGGATGAAAGTTATTTGCTCCAATCAGCTTTAACTAATTATCCGAATGCGGTTGAAGTGGCTCAGGCTCAATTTGAATTGGCGTGGCTGCAGCACGATACCAAAAACTTTGCGTTGTCTTCGCAGATGTTGACTGAACATCTCGGACGATATGCGGATAAAGACACGACAAATCGAGGGAAAGCAGGCTATTGGTCAGCACGGGACAGCGAAAGAGCAGGCAAGATCAATGAAGCCTGTGCGCTTTACGATGCTTTGATCTATCGCTACAACTCTAATTGGTATGGTTATTTAGCGTCGCAGCGATTGGCAAGCCTGAAAGCCCTCAATAATTGTAAAACTCCGCCAAATTTTGGCAAAGATTCGATTATCGGAAAAGCAATTAACAACTTAAAATCCGTAACCGTTGCGCCTGAAACTTCAACTATCAAGGAACAGGAGCGTTTTGGCAAAGCCGAACAGCTTTCTATCATCGGATTATTTGATTGGGCGATCGAGGAGTTAAATTCTGCGACTAAAACCGCTTCAAATAGTCCAAAAGTCAATCTGGCTATCGCTAAACTTTATCGTCTGCGTGGAGATAACACTGGGGCTTTATTGGCTTTAGCCCGAAGTTACCCGGATTATTCGCAAATGTTCCCGGAAGAAATGGGCAAAGAGGAATGGGACATCTTTTATCCGTTAAGTTATTGGGATCAGATCAAAAATTGGTCAAAGAATCGAAACCTCGAACCGTATCAAGTAGCGGGTTTTATCCGTCAAGAAACAGTTTTTAGTCCGCGTGCCAAATCCGGTGCAAATGCTTACGGTTTAATGCAATTACTGATTCCAACTGCCAGAATTTTGGCTAAAAAATATGGTAACGAATCACCAATTTCGCCTGAAACTCTTTTCCAACCTGCGCTAAATATTGAACTTGGAACCGCATACATTCGAGATATGTATGATAAATTCGGTCGGGTTGAATATGTTGCCATCGCCTATAACGCCGGTCCCGGTCGCGTTCCGCAATGGCAATCAACTCTGCCGTTTGAGATGGATGAGTTTGTCGAAGCGATTCCGTTCAAAGAAACCAAAGGCTATGTCCAAGGCATAATCCGCAATTCCGCGCAATATCGTCGCCTTTATGACGAAAACGGCAATTTTAAGCCCAACGTCGGCACCAAACCGATCCGCAACGCAATCGATACCCAAACCCGCGAACGCGTCGCACAAGATTTTCCTGATGTGGTGATTGATGATTCTAAGAATGGGGATGAGTGAGAATAAAAGACCATTCTTTTAATTAAAACGAAATTGAGCTTGGAAACTATTGGTTTGTTCTTGTGGAGATAAAAATGAATTTGATAAAGACGCTAGGCGGTATTTTTATTGCTGTTTTTGGTTTTTCCCAAATATGTTTTTCACAATCCACAATTGATAACTCTCTACTGAATAAGAAAGTGTCGGTTTTTATCGATAATTTTAGTGTAGAGAGTTCTTTGAACTATTTGTCTGTTAAGTCGAATATTCCAATCGGTTTTGTTGAAGCGAAGGACTCTGAAAGGATTCAGAAAACGATTTCTCTAAAAATTATTAAAGGGACGGTTGAAAATATTCTAAACAAAATTGTTGAAGCGGATAATAGATACTCTTGGTCGTTTGAGCAAGGGATAATTAATGTATATCCAAAGGAATCACAATTTAGATTAGAAGAAATTCAATTAGATATTTTTGAGATTAATGATATTGAGATTGAAGAAATCCATTCAATAATTTTCAATCATCCGAAAGTTAAATCAGAAATTGTCAAACATAATCTTAAACCGTCTTTAGGCGTGAATTATGACGGACCTTTGAGGGAAAATCCAAGAGTTAAACTATCCTTTCGCCATAAGAAAATTAAAGATATTCTGAATAAGTTACTCATTGATAAATCAGTAAGATTTTGGTCAATAACAAATTTTGGTGATAAGAATGAGCTCATAAGTATTGATTTATTTGGCTATAATGCATCTCTTCCATCCCTGTAAATTTTCTTACTTAAAAATCTCCTCAACTATTTTGTAGCGATAATCAAAAATATATTTCAATTCTTTTTTTACATAGAAATGGGCTACATCGCCAAGCGGTTCAAACGGCAAACGATAGCGGACAATATCTTTCATAATCGTTTCGCCGTTTTTTCCTGTTTCAAAAGTGTGGAGATGAATCCATTGTTTATAAGGACTTTTGAGCGCGGAATCAATAAAATCAAAAGGCGGATTCCATTGGGTGATCTCGGTTTTCCAGGTGATCGGCAAACCGTGTAATTTCAGTTGATAATCAATTAAAGTGCCTTTTTTAACCTCAATCGGTTGCGGTGTAATGATATGAAAATTAAGTTCCGGCGGAGTAATTCGCTCTAAGTTTAAGGCATCAGCAAAAAAGTCAAAGACTTCTGCTTGCGGTTTTTGGATAATTTGTTCACGTTCTAAAATATATTCTGCCATTTTCCCTTCCCTTGTTCGTTAAATTATTTTCAAAACAATTGTGCCAAAAACGGACGACCGGATAAAGCCTGCACGAAAAGAAATGTAAAAAAGGCAAAATATCCAAGCGCAAAAACGAAAGTCAAAGCAGTCGAAGCACTGATCTTAAATCTTTCCAAAAGATAAGCAACGATTGGAATTGCCTGAAAAGCGTGCATTCCGACAAAATGGGCAACTCGTAAATCTCCGCCTTTGGTTGACCAATTAACCATCGGCAATCCTGCTCCGCCGTCCGCAACCCCAACGCTATGACCGATTTGTGACGACATATAGCCACCCTCGATACTTCCGAGCAAAAAGATGATCAATCCCAAACGCATTCCCCAAATTATCGTTTTCGGCAAATCAATCTCAACTTTGAAATATAAATAAAGCAAGTAAAAAGCCAGCAATGTATTTAAGAGAATCGCCAAACCCATAATTGCAAAAAGAAGTCCGTCCAAAGGTTTTGCAACATTAAAATGCGAAGTTGTTCCTCGTCCGGCTTGCATCACGATAATGAACATTTCCACGAAAAAAATCGTAATCATTGCCCACGAAATGCGTCGTGCGGCTCTCTCGTGATCTCTCAAAAAGTTCAAATAAACCGCAACCGTCCACACAAAAATCGTAATTGAACTGAAAAATTTGATCGGTTTGATCCAACGATTAATGCCTAAAATCTGGGTTGAATCAAAAAGCGAAATAATTGCAAAAATCACCAGACAAACCAATGAAATCAAACCTGCCATCATCAAAGGTTTTTATTTTTCAAATAATTCTTTAATCATTTTTCACCTCCTTTGCCAGAAAAAAGCGCAAAATCGAATACATTAAAAAACCAATCGGACCAAACATAAAAGTAAAGAACAGACACGGAATCACTAACCAATGCGAAATTCCTCTGGATTGTGCGTCTTTAACTTCCCAGTTGCCGACAAACAGATCAAAAGCAAGATAATGAATCCAACCCGCTAAAACTGCCCATTCATTGGTGAAAAGTTTCATCACATTCGGCAAAGAATCAAATCCGCCGTCCGCCTTCCCAAAAAATAAAACAATTAAAACCAAATATGCAACCGACAACAGAAGCGGAATAGCGCCCGAAAGAACGATCTTATTTGTCCATTTCCAACGCGGCGCAACAGTTAAAACTATCCAACTACTCAAGGCAATTAAATTTGCAATCGAAAAAATCTGTTCAGCTTTCATTTTTTATTTCAACTCCTCTCCAAGTTTTTCTGACCTTTCCAGCCATTTCTGAATTTGCTCCGGTCTCAAAAATCTGACCGAGCCGATGGTTGTTACTTTAACAGGTTTTATTCCGCAAAATTCAAGTGTCGCTTTTTTCATCGCTTTCACTCCGGCATTACCATTAATCCAATAGTTATACCAAGCGGGAGCATCCATAGTGATTATCAAACGAGCTGTTTTCCCCGTCAGATATTTATCCCAAAAGGACGAATTTTCCCGATATTTGAAAGCAAAACCGGGTAGAAAAATGCGATCAATAAACCCTTTCAAAAGTGCCGGCATGGTTGCCCACCAAGTCGGATAGATAAAAACCAGATGGTCTGCCCATTTAATTAATTCTTGTGCATAGACTAAATCAGGTTCAAGTTTTTGAATCTTTTTATAACCAAGATGCAAGATCGGGTCAAATTTTAAGTCTGCTAAATAAAGTTCCTTAACTTCTGCCCCGGACTTTGCTCCGCCTTTTTTGTAACTATTCGCTAAATTTCCGCCAAAGGATTCTTTATCCGGATGTCCTAAAATTATTAATATTTTTTTCATAATTACTTATTCACTACTTAACAGTGTTAAGTTATTTCATAAAAATTTTTAGGCTTTAATGCCCGTTATCAATGTCTCAATAACGCTGTCAATCAACTTTTCTCGCTCAACAAAAGGAAAATCACAATGCGTAATCAAAAGCGATGTGATGCCATGAATTCCTGCCCAAAGAGTTTGACTAATTAAATCAATATCGTTGTGTTTCAATAGTTTATCGTTGACACAATCACTAACACTGCTTCGCAAGGTTTCAAAAGCTACCTTTCCTTGTGAATCCTCATAACTACTTTCTATTGGTGCTTGAATCGGCAAAATGAAGACAATTTCATAATGACTTGGGTGTTTCAAACCGAAATTGATATATTCACGCATTCCCATTCGCAATTTTTCCAAAGAATTAGCGGAAAGCTGTTGAATCGAAGAAATATTTCGCGCTAATTGAGCAAAACTTTCTTCACAAACTTGATGCAATAAATCAGCTTTGTCTTTGAAATAAAGGTAAATCGTAGTTGGCGAATAGCCGATTTTATCCGCTATTTTACGCATTGAAACATTTGCATAGCCTTCCTCGACAAACATTTCCCGTGCCGCGTCCAAAATATTTTGCCGCAAATCGGTTTTTTCCGGTGATAGATTTTTTGCCATACAAAACAAACTTAACAGTGTTAAGTTAATTCAAAGTATAGTGGATTGTCAAATTGGATTTATGATGTTTGTATTTGAATTTTTCCGAGCTAAAGTCCACAATTTCAGAATATGGCTTTGGAAACAGATTTTATTGTCATCGGGAGCGGAATTGCCGGACTTCGCGCCGCGATTGAAATTGCTCAAAATGGCGCACGAGTCACGGTTTTTACTAAACAAAAAACGGATGATTCAAATACCCAATACGCTCAAGGCGGTGTGGCAGTTGTGCTTTCGGATGATGACAATGCCGAATTGCATGAAGAAGATACGCTCTACGCAGGTGCAGGATTGTGCGACGTGGAAGCTGTCAAAACTCTGGTCGAAGGCGGCACCAAATATATTCAGGAATTGATTTCTTGGGGAACTGAATTTGACCGCGAAGGCGGAAAACTTGTTTTTACCCAGGAAGCTGCCCACTCGCGCCGCCGCATTTTACACGCTCACGGAGACGCAACTGGCAAAGAAATTTCAAGAGCCTTGATCGCCCGCGCCAGACTGGAAAAAAACATTTCGATTCTCCCATTTACCGCAACTGAAGGTTTGATCGTCCAAAATGGACGCTGCTGCGGAGTTCGCTACATTGACGCACTTTTGAAAGCTCCGCGTGAAATGTATGCCAAAGCTGTAATCCTTTGCACCGGCGGTGCAGGACAAATTTATTTACACACGACTAATCCCGAAGTTGCGACCGGCGATGGAATGGCGATGGCATATTTTGCCGGAGCAGAAATTGCGGATATTGAATTTGTTCAATTTCATCCGACCGTTTTAAATCTCGAAAAAGCACCGCGTTTTCTTTTAAGCGAAGCAATGCGGGGTGAAGGCGGAATTTTGCGGAACAAATACGGCGAACGCTTTATGTTCAACTATCACGACTTGGGCGAGCTTGCTCCGCGAGATATAGTTTCGCGTTCGATAGTGACGGAAATGAAACGAACCGGAACGCGCACCGCTTTTCTGGATATGACCGAAAAAGATGAAGATTATCTCAAACATCGTTTTCCCAAAATCTATGAAACCTGCAATTTCTATGGTCTGAACATTGCCAAAGATTTATTGCCTGTCTCGCCTGCCGTTCATTATTTTATGGGCGGAATGCGAACTGATTTGGATGGACGCTCAACTGTTCCAGGACTTTACGGCGCGGGCGAAGTCACTTGCACCGGAGTTCACGGAGCAAATCGTCTCGCTTCAAATTCTCTGCTCGAAGGTTTAGTTTTTGGGGCGAGAGCGGGGGAGTCGGCTTTAGCTGATAGTCTTAAGTCCCAAGTCTCAAGTCTCAAGTCAGAAGAAAGAGACCTGAGACCTGAGACTTGGGACTTTGAACTCTCAACCGCCGTTAAAAAGCGCGTCAAACGAGTAATGTGGGAACGAGTTGGCATTGCCCGAAATGCTGATGATTTGCGCCGAGCAGTCAAAGAATTTGAGCAAATTGAACAGGCTAAACTTGGAATTGCCTCGCGTAATTTTGTGACAGTAGCAAAACTAATCGCCCAAGGCGCACTCTGGCGCGAAGAATCTCGCGGTGGACATTATCGGGATGATTTTCCCGAAAGAAATGATGAAAAGTTCCAAGTCCATTCGATTCAGCAGCTTGGGGCGGAAATCTCTGAAAGCGAAAAGATAAATTTTTAGTTGACAAAGTAATTGAAAAACTGAGCCACGAACAAACACGAAACCACACGAAATGTTTTCAATCAAAAATTTTCTATTTTCGTGCCAATTCGTGTTTGTTCGTGGCTGAAAACTCCTTTTTATTTCTCAATATCAACAAGTTTCGTTTTCTCTAATTCTTTGCCGCCTTCGCCAATCGCTGAAACACTCCATTTTAATTGTTTAGAAGTTGTCAAAGCTTGAATAAAAGACGGAAGCTGATAAGTTCTGCTGGTTGGTAGAACGATGGCAGAAAAGACTTTTTTGCCGGTTTCATCTTCAATTTCTAACCGATATATTTTGGTCTCTGCAACTGGTTTCCAGGTTAAAATTATTGGAGCAATTTCGTCAGTTTCTCCTTCAATTGCTACATTTGTAAGCTGATTAACATCAACATTGCTCGAATTTCCCACATAATAGCGCAAAGTCGGCATCGGAAAACCGGCAACGGCACCGTTTGAAATAAGACCTTCACTGGTGTTTGAAGCCGAATTACTCGATTCGCTGACCTCAACCCGAAAAAGCAGGATATACATTCCTTCGATAGATTTATCGATGCGCCAATTTTCCGGTCCCGGAATCGTATATTTTCCGCCCGGAGGTAAATTGACATTAAAACGATTCAAAAGTGTGTAGCGTTTTTGAGTTCCGCGTTCTTCGGGCGGGAGGGCGGCTTCGCTTAATAAATCGCGTCGTTCAGGTAAGGCTTCGCCGGGTTTGACGATTTCCCAACGCCCGACCAAACGACCCGTTCCGGTGTATTTAATTTCGGCGGTAATTTTTGGTAAGGCTTCGTCAGGTTTGATGAACGGCACAACTTTTACGCCATCTTGCCATTGGAGTTTAACGGCAGTCAGCGAAAAAGGAACACCTGCGCCATTTCCGCTAAGTCTAATTGTGACAGGCACATATTCATCCAAACCGCCAACTGTGCTGATAAAATGGCGGACATAATAAAATTGTGAATTATTGCCTTTAACCGCATCCGCATAAGCGCGACGGGTAACGGTCGGCGTGATAGACATAATGTCGGTGTAACGATTAGTGATGAGTTTTGCTTGATTATAACGCGCTGGAAGCGAGCCGAAAATCGTAGTTGGATCGCATTTAAAACCGATGCTCGGTGCAGCAGAAATAATTGAACCGCACCAGACCGATTCAACCGGAGTTAAATTAACTACATTGCTGAAAGTCAGATAAACACTGGTTGCTCCTTGTGAATAAGCCGTCACACTACTTGGTGAAACGGCGACTTGTGAAAACGCCGAAACAGTTAAAATTAAAGTAAAAATTGCGATTAAAATAATGTTTTTCATAAAAGCTCCGGTCTTAAAAGAAATTAAATGTCACTCCAGCCGTTAAAATTTTGACGCGGGTGCGATTGTCGGAAATTGCTAAAAAATCCCGATTTCGTGCAAAAGTATCAGCAAAACGAACAAACGATTGCATTCCGACTTTTCTGAATTTGCTTTTTTCTTTCGTAAAATTATAAGCAAATTGAACATCGAAATTGGTGTTTTTATTGTCATTCGTTTTGGCTTTATCGCCTGCAATCGTGTTGGAAAAATTACTGGCAAAAGTTGCGCCTTTGAACGGTGTCCAATTTACGCCAAAAGTCAACGCCTTTGTTTTGTTGATTTGAATGAGCTCCAAGTTGTTTTGATTTTCCAAATTGATTCCAACATTAAAACTTAAAGTCGTTAAAGGGTTTAGCCCAATTGTCCAGCCATTTGTCCAACCGATTTGGTCGGCTGTCTCGCGTCCTGTCTGACGATTATCGGCATTTGAACGATTGTAGCGATACTCAAAATTAAATTTGCTGAATTGCCACGTTGAACTAAAACTTTGATTCGTGTTAATCAAATCAGGAATCGTTGACGGGTCAATTTCAAAACCGCCATTGACCGGAATTCCTGCGCCAAATTGGTGCGTAATATCAATGTTGTAACCAAGTCTCGGCAAAAACGGCGAAGGTTTTTCAGATTTACCGATCAAAGCCGTTAGCGGAATTGCCATGGCAAAACGGTTTGTCCGTGTGATTGATTTCAAAATCGAAGGAACATTTCGCAGATTATCATTGGAATGATTAAATCCGTAACCAAACGTAATTTCACCAATCGAAGCATCTAAACCGTAATCTTGCGCCGTTCGGTCTGCACCTGCGCCCGCGCCCAAAGATTTGTAAAGCGGTTCGACATATTCGTGTTTGAAGCTCGCGGTTAAATTTAGATTTTTAGTAGAAGTTAGTTTTAAATCTTTGAAAATCTGATAACTTGTTTCGACATAATGCGCCGAACGTGTCACCGGAGCAATCGGAATTGCATTGCCATTCGGGTCAAGTTGTGTGTCTTGCGGATTTTGGAAACGGCTGAGAGCGTAACCAACTTCGAGTTTGAATCGTTCCGAATTGTCGCTGGTGATAAATCTCAAACCAAATCCGCGACTACGTTCCGCATCATTGATTCTGCCTTCCGAAACCCCGCTCAGCGCTTGGATATAGGCGTTAAAACCTGTGATTTCGAGCCGCATTGCATTTTGGCGTTTCGGAATAAATTCGATGCCAAGCGTTGCACCTTGAACCTGATGATTAAATTTTCGCAGTCCAAAAAAGTTGCCGAATCCGACGATACTTGTTCCATTTAAAATGCCGCCCGTGATGTCAAAATATTTGTTGATGGGAATATTGACCGAAAGTCCGCGAGCCGAAAAACTACTGACCAAATGGCGATTATTACCAAAGGAAGTATGTCCGTAGGAGAATTTTGCTTTGCCAACCTGAAAGTTCATTAGGTAACTGGAAAGATCAACATTCGGAGCCTTTTCGCCCAATGTGCCAAAGCGTAAAGCCTCTTGTTTAAAACTCGACCCGGCAAAATCAAAGTTTGCGTCTGCGCTGAAACCGCCTTGTTTGATTTCCTGTTTAGCCGAACCTGTCAAAGTAAAATCCGTGAAAGTTGCGCGTTCAGTCGGGCGATTTGCAATCGGGAAATTTGACTGAAAAGCCTGAGATTTCATCGAAACGGTAAATGCTGGGAGAAAATCGAATTTTTCTAAACCTAATGGAGCTTTTTTTGGTTGATCTTCGACCTTTGAGCTTTGATCTTGGATTTTTTGTCCCACATCATTTGGAGTTTTAGACTCGTCGTTTTTTGGAGTTTCAGTCGATTTAACGTCCGTAACTTTCTGAACTTCCACAACTTTCAAAGAAAAGCGACCAATTTCTTTCCAAACATTCGCAGTTATTAAATAAACAGTCACTTTTGATTCACCAATCGGCAACGGCATCAACTTGGCATCATAAACTAAACGGTTTTCGGTTTGAGCGAAAAGGCTGGTTAAATCAATTTCGCCAATTGTCACTGCAATTCTTTCACCTGTTGAAAGCGCACGACTTAAACTAATTTCGATGGCGAATTCAGATGTAATGGCTTCTTCTGCTTTGAAATTTACTGTTACCGATAAAGTCTGTTCAGCAGTTTGAGCGAAGATGAAACTTTGCCCAAAGGTGGCAATAATTAAAAGCATTGCTATTAAAATTTTTATAGGATTTTGTTTCATTTCTTTACTCCGTTTTAAGAAGTCTTTTGCCTTACGTTCACCCACTTGCTCACGCAAGGTGGTTCTGACTTCATCCTTTATTTCGTCACCGTCAATTTATACTCGAACTTTTTAATTGCACTATCGGCATCAATTCGGACTTGAACCAGATGACCTTTAACACCTGAAACGGTTTTGGTAATTTCCTGACCAATATTTTCATCACCTTCGGCAAATTCAAATTGTGCCAGTTTGACGAAATTACCTTTATCATCAACTTTGCAAATGATGATGTCGGCTTGGGCTTTGCCATCGGTTTTCTTGACTTTAACGGTAAAACTGTCTTTATCTACCGGAGCAGCACTGATAAAAACACGGCTAAAAGTGCTGACGACTGCGCCAGTTTGGACTTTGCCCCAATCAATTCGTCTCGGTCCGATTGTCCAACGGTTGTTGTTCATTGCGGCGTTGAAAAATGAGACCATCTGTTCAGCAGCTTCGGCGTATTTGGTAGAATTTTTGATACAAGTCAGAGTTGCCGCCATGGCGACTCCGCCTGTTCCGACATTGACGGCAGCGACACAACCCGTAGCGATAATGACTGCGCCCCATTTTTCATAAACATCGCCAAAAACCTGAGCGGCAGAACGGCACTTGTCTTCAAAACATGGTTCGGAAATTGTAGTTTTCGGTTGATTAACTTTGACAGCTGATTTGTGGTGAACTGCTGAAAACGCAGTGGAATAAAAAACTGTAATTAGTGCAATGATTAGTAATAATTTGATTTTCATAGTTCTGTCCTCCAAGTTTTCCAAATGTAAAAAAGGAGCGTGAGCCACTGTCACCCACGCTCATCGAATTGGTTTTAGGTCGCGGTATTTGCGCCTGCACCACAGCTTTTATCGAAGAATCCATCGAGGTTTTCGGCAGTTTTCTTGGCTTTTAGAAGCTCTGCGCCAAAAATTGCTGCTCCGAGTGCGACGCATTTGAAAGTAACTTTGCGAGCCGAGGCATTTGGGGCAAATGCGGTTTGGGTAAAAACTGATGAGCTATTTGCGTTAGAAGCTCTCACATTTTTGGCATTGGCAATAATTTTGTCGACATCCGCCCCGATTGAGTTAATCGCTGGATCGGCATCAGTTAAGATCTTACGTCCGGTGTTGCGTTGGAAAAATCCTTTGATTTTGCGGCTGCCCAAAAGTTCAAGAAATTGATTGTCCAGGTCTTCATTCCATTGATTTTTGCTTTTGAAATTGGCAACTAACGCTTTCAAATTACTGCGAAAATTACTGGTTCCGTCTTTAATTTTCTGTCCGGCAGCTTCTAATTGTTTGATTGAGGCCGGATTTGGTTTGTTTTCTTGTTCGATATACTCAGCCAGAGTTAAAAAGTTGGCGAGATTATCGGCAAACTGAGCGATTCCTTTGACATCATTTGAATCTCTAATCTCAGATAAATATCTTTGAGCTGATGCTTCACGAACTGAACTAAAACCGATAACAAAAGCGAAAGCGATTGTCATAAATGTTGCAAATACTTTGTTTAATTGATTATTCATTGCTTTTTTCTCCTTTTTAACAACTAATGTTTGTTTTCTGATTTTTCCTTACCGCCTAATTGGCGGTTGTGGTCAGTGTGTAATCGAATGCTTTGGAAACACCGCCCGTTCCGTCAATAAAGACCTGGACTAGATGACCTTTGACGCCTGTTACGGAGGCAGATTGGGTCGATGTGTTTTCATCATCCGCAAAAGTAATCGTTTTCAAATGCGTATATTTTTTGTTCTCATCAATCTTGCAAATGCGAATGTTTGCACCGCCTTTTCCGCTTTTCTTTTCGACTTTGACCGTCAAACTGTCTTTGTCCATCAACGCCGAAGTTAAAAAAGTGCGAAATGCCGGATTAACTATCGTGCCGTTTTGCGAGCTGCCAACTGCTAAATCTCTTGGTCCGAGCGTAAAAGGTCCATTATTGGCAAGTTGTTTGAGTTTCGGCGCAAGTTGTTGATATGTTTGGGCTACCAGACACACTTTCGACGCTTCGCTTCCGGTTTTACCTTCGGCCACTTTGCCGCATTCGGTTGTCCAATTTTTCAAAATACTTTCGACGGCGTTTAACGCTTC
>DAORIL010000039.1:0-18894 GCA_035438525.1 Pyrinomonadaceae bacterium | reverse complement strand
ATGGTGCACCGTATCGTTACAACGAAGATACCTGGGCGGATGATATGGAATGGGCGGCGGCTGAATTATTTAAGGCGACAGGTAAAAATTATTACCTAACCGATGCCAAACGGTATGCCAAAATAATCGGCGCAACTTCGTGGATGGAACACGACACCGCCGAACATTACGAGTTTTATCCTTTTACTAATGTCGGACATTTTGCTTTGTATCCATTAGTTGATAAACAAACCAAAAAAGAATTAGCAAGTTATTACCAGTCGAACATTGAGAAGATAATTGCTCGTGCTAAGGGTAATTCTTATGGAGTTGGGGTGCCGTTTTTGTGGTGTTCCAATAATTTGGTGGTTGCCTTTATCACGCAGGTTTTACTTTATGAAAAAATGACCAATGATCGGCGTTATCACGAAACAATGTTGGTGCATCGGGATTGGTTATTTGGTCGTAATCCCTGGGGAACTTCGATGTTTGAAGGACTACCTGCCAATGGCGAATTTCCCGAAGATACACATTTACCGATTGTGCAGCTTCTCAAAAAACAAATTCCGGGTGGTTTGGTTGATGGTCCGATTGATGCAAATATTTATAAAAATTTGCGAGGATTAACTTTGAATCAACCGGACGAGTTTGCCCAATTTCAGCCAAACGAAATTGTTTATCACGATGATGTCGGCGATTATTCGACCAACGAACCAACGATGGATGGAACTGCCGATGCAATTCTGATGATGGCTTTATTCAGCAAGGAAATTGGAAAACAAAAGACTGAAACAACTACAAAAGAAAAATCAAGTTTTCAATTTGAACAAGGCGCAATAATTTGTGGAGACAAAACCACAAAAAAGTTAGCTTTAGTTTTTACCGGCGATGAATTTGCCGAAGGTGCGGAAACGATCACTCAAACCTTAAAAAAACAAAACATTAAGGCTTCGTTCTTTTTTACGGGACGTTTTTATCGGAACCAGAATTTCAAATCACTAATTCAAAAGTTAAAACAAAATGGACATTATCTCGGTGCACATTCCGACGAACATCTTCTCTATTGTGACTGGGACAAACGTGACCAATTGTTAGTTTCCCGTGAGAAGTTTGAAAAAGATTTAAACCAAAATTATTCTGTGATGCAAAAGTTTGGGATTACCAAACAACAGGCAAAATTTTTTCTGCCGCCGTATGAATGGTATAACCAAACGATTAGTGATTGGACACAACAAATGGGTTTTCAGCTAGTCAATTTTACTTCCGGCACTCGTTCAAATGCTGATTATACAACTCCTTCGATGAAAAATTATGTCAGCAGCGAGGCGATTATGGAACGGATCAAGGAATATGAAGCCAAAGACCCAAACGGACTCAATGGTTTTATTTTCCTGTCCCACATCGGCGTGGGAAATGAGCGAACGGATAAATTCTATGATCGTCTGGATGAGCTGATTAGCTGGTTAAAATCGAAAAATTATCAACTGGTTAGGGTCGACAAATTATTAAAATCTTGAAACTGCTTTTTGTTTTCAATTAAGGAAAAACATGAAAAAATTTACTTTATTTTGGTTGATTTTGGGTTTTATTAGTCTTAATGTTTTGGCGCAAAATCACGTTTTACATTCTCCAGATGGCAAAACCGAAGTTCGTTTGCGGATTGCCGACAAAGTTTATTATTCAATTCTTTTTAATCAAAAAGTAGTAGTGGCGGAATCCCCAATTTCGATTTCGATTAAAGAAAATCCGGCAATCGGAGTAAATCCAAAAGAAGCCAAACAAAATATGAGAACGGTCAATCAAAATGTGATACCGATTGTTCCGCAAAAACGTAAACAAATAAAGGACAATTTTAACGAATTGCAAATAACTTTTGCTGGCGGTTACGGTTTGATTTGGCGGGTTTATGATAACGGCGCGGCATATCGTTGGACAACCGATTTGCCTAATCAAATTACGATCTCAACCGAACAATCCGAAATCAATCTTAATCCGCAGGATGTTGTTTATTATCCGCAGGAAGATGGTTTTTATTCCCACAACGAACGCAAATATATCAAATACAAACCGAATGAATTGACAGGGAAGTTAGCCAGTTTGCCCGCGTTGGTTGCGACAGAATCAGGTATCAAACTTTGGCTTTCAGAAGCAGACCTTTACGATTACGCGGGAATGTGGCTGCAAGGTTTTGACGGAAAAGGCTTAAAAGCTGTATTTCCAAATTATCCATTAAAAGAGGAAGCGATCAAAGACCGTGATATTAAAGTTACCGAAAAAGCAGATTATATCGCACAAACAACGGGTAAACGGCAATTTCCGTGGCGTGTTTTCGGTTTAGCCGAACGAGATGCCGATTTGCTTAATAATCAAATCGTTTATTTGCTTTCCGAAGATACAAATGAAAATTATGCGTGGGTTAAACCGGGAAAAGTCCCATGGGATTGGTGGAATGCCAACAATATTTACGGCGTGGATTTCAAATCCGGCGTAAATACCGAAACTTATAAATATTACATTGATTTTGCCGCCAAATATGGTTTGGAATATCTGATTTTGGACGAAGGCTGGTCGAAAACCGATGATTTATTGACAGTTGATCCGAATATTAATTTACAGGAATTGCTTGATTACGGGAAAAAGAAAAATGTCGGCTTGGTGCTGTGGGTTTTATGGACTTCGCTCGATAAAGATTTGGTTAAAGTTTTAGATCAATTCGAGAAATGGGGGGTGAAAGGAATCAAAGTTGATTTTATGCAGCGCGATGATCAAAAAGTCGTCAATTTTTACGAAAAAGTTGCCCGCGAAGCTGCCAAAAGAAAGATGTTGGTTGATTTTCACGGAGCATATAAACCAACCGGAATGGAGCGAAAATATCCAAATGTCATTTCGCGTGAAGGTGTCAAAGGCTTAGAAAACAGTAAATGGTCAAAAGATGTGACACCGGAGCACGATGTAACGCTGCCATTTATTCGAATGGTTGCAGGTCCGATGGATTTTACTCCGGGGGCAATGCTCAACGGCGGCGAAAAAGATTTTAAGATTGATTTTAATCGTCCGATGAGCCAAGGCACACGCTGTCATCAGCTTGCAATGTATGTCATTTACGAAAGTCCTCTGCAAATGTTGGCAGATAATCCGTCTAATTATATCCGCGAACCCGAAGCGATGGAATTTCTTTCAGCAGTTCCGACCGTTTGGGATGAAACAATCGCCATTGATGGCAAAGTTGGAGAATATTTGGTGATGGCTCGGCAAAAAGGTGCTGATTGGTATCTCGGAGCGATGACTAATTGGACTCCGCGCGAATTAACCATTGACCTTTCATTTTTAGGAAATGGAAATTACGAAGCAAATATTATTCAGGATGGAATGAATGCTAATCGTTTTGCGAGTGATTTCAAGAAGGTAAAACAATTGGTTAAAAAGGGCGATAAATTAACTTTCAAAATGGCGGCAGGCGGTGGTTATGTGGTTCGTTTTATTAAAAAGTAGAGAGTAAGAAACGAAAAAAAATATGCAAATTAAAACAACTTTAGACGAATGGGAAGTTCGTGATTTGGAAGATAATTCAACCTTAAAAGTTTATGTCGAACATTGCACCGAACTTGGCAATCAATCAAAGCCAGGGATTCAAATCTGGTATACTGTTGGAAGTGGAACTTCGATTGTCACTTACGAACCGCTTCATGTCGAAAGATGGGCGTATCAAGCCAAAAAAGAAGGCAAAGATGTTTTATTGCTTGAAGATAAATCCTGGATTTATCGGGAAGATACTTTTCTCAAAAACTCGCTCGTTTTAGGTGATGTTCTAAAAGCCAGAGTCGAAGTAAAAGTTACAAGTTCTGACGAAGTGGTAACCAAAGAATACGATTTACCTTTTACAGTTTAATTTCAAGTTTATCAATTGAGGCAGAAACACGCGCGTGAGCAACTGTGTCAAACCATTATAGTTAGTCAACTTGGACACCCTTACTGACGTGCGGGTTTCTGTCTTTGATCATCAACCATTTAAAAGATAAATTTATTGATTACTGACCAATGCTAAATATTTTCCGTCAAAACTAACTGCAAGTCGCCCAATATCTTTAATTCCAAATGTAGCTAAATCGGCAACTTCCACCCATCTTTTATCCGTTTTTTCATCAAATTTATAGAGTTTTGTTCCGCTTCCGGTCAATAAACTTCCGTCGGGCATCCAGCTATAAGTTATTTTTCCATCTTTCGGCTGAACAATCGGTCGAACTGCTTGATTACTTGGATTAAATTCGTAGATCCAAAGCTCATCATTTGGCAAACGTTTGATAAAACTAAAATTATCGCTGTTTGGAATGAGTTGGGGTGTGCTAGCTTGAGCGTAATCGGTGACAAAACGATTGATATTTTTTTCAGGATTAACCCAATGAATGAAAAAAGCATAACGAACCCAGACGAGGGCATCACCTTTGGAATTGAAAGCATAATAAGCAACAGGCTCTTTAATTTTCAAAGCGTTTGATTCTTGTTTGGTTTGGCGGTCATATTTCCAAAGCGTCATTTCCTGACCTTTGCCTTCACGAATAAAATTTATCGTTTTGCCGTCAAAATCTTTTGCTGTATATTCGTTATCTTCCGAAGTGGTAATTTGCTCGGTTTTTCCGTCAGCTAAAAAATATTCGTAAATATTTGTATCTTTGCCATTGCGGTTTGATGTAAATAAAATCGAGCGATTATCCAGCGAAAACGACGGTTGATTATCATAACCTGCGTTGTTTGTAATATTTTTCCCACCTGAAAAGGTAAATTTATCCGCATTTTTCTCTATCGAAAAAAGAAAAATTTCGGGATTTGGTTGTTGCGAAAAGGTTAAAGAAGTTAGTGCAAAAAAAACTAGAAGCAAAAGAAAAATTGGTTGTTTGCTGATCATCCTTTGAATGTAAAAGAAAAATCAAAAAAATAAAAGCGCAATCAACTTTTTACCTTTTTCACTTTTCCACTTTTCTACTTCAATTCATTCTCCAAAACTTTCTGGGCCGCAAGTGCCATTCCTTTTTGGTCGTGAGCGACACCCTGCACTTCAAACATTTGCCAAGTTGTTTTTGGATTCAAAGTCTTGATTTTATTGAACATAAATCCGGCGCGCTCAAAGCGGTTTTTGCCTTGTGCATCGGCTTCGGGGGTTTGACGAAGACTTTCGGTGCGTTCTACATCAGCAGTTCCCCGCATCAAAATCAGTTTTCGATTCGTCCAATTTAATAAATCTTTGTTCGTCAACGGATATGGAGAATTTTTCAATCCGTAGGGGAAATCTTCGTTCAAATCGGGCAAAGTATAAAAACCGGGATTGGCGGCAATCGCGATGCGGGTTCGGCTTTCGGGCATAAAAAGCATAAAACGATGCACGAATTGTCCGCCCGCCGAATGCCCGAAAAGGTCATATTTGGTTGCGTTTAGCTTAAATTCATTGCGTGCATAATCAAACATTTGCTCTATCAAAGTAAAAGCCCATTTTGATTTCGGATTTGGCGTGTTATCTTTTTCTTTGCCTGTGGCAATGTTGCCGAAATTATATCCAAGCGGTTCAACCCAATTTTTCTCATCAAAAAGCGGGGCTAAAACCAAATAATCATTTTTCTTTGACCATTCGATCCATGATTCAATGTAATTATCGGCATCTCTTTGTCGCCCTGCCATCACAATCAGCACTTTTGTTTTTGGAGAAAGTTTGGGCGGGGCTGAATAAAAGACTTTGACATCAGGATTTCCGGGACTTTTGAAATTAAATGAAGTCAATTTTTTGTCCTCGGCAACGCCAACCACGCCGAGAACAATTAGCAAACCTCTTTGGCTGCCGAGGTGACTGTCTGTCGAATCAAATTGTTCATCAATCGAATGCTCGCCGCTTCCTTTTCCGCCCCCATCAATCGTAATAGCGGGAATTCCAAGACTGATCGGTATGTTTGAATCGGTGCTGGTGGCGGTAAATTCTGATTTGATTTTGAAAACTTTATCGGCAGAAGCCGCAAGTTTGATAATTGGTGAATTAGGGGATTGTGAACCCGTCGGACGATTGCCAATCGGTTTGATTTCCACCGTTAATTTACGCGGATTTGTCCAACGTGCATTTTCTTCTTCAAGGGAAACTTGTGCAGCTTTTTTGAATTCACCATCAAGTTTTGCCAATTCTTCCGCACTTTCCGAACGCATATCCATTTCCAAAGTTGCGGTTCGCGCAATCGAATTAACGCTTGTTCCACCCTCGATTTTACCGACATTAAAAGTAGTTTTTGGCTTTTCGGGAACTTGGAAACGTGAAACTTTTTCAATCAACCGTCCAATGGCGTGAATCGGATTTGGCAAACCGAATGCGCCGTAAGAATGTCCACCCGCGCCTGTGAAAGTAACACGATACCGAAAGCTTCCAACTGCGGCAGTTGTTACAGTTAAACCACTCCCGTCAATCGAAATAAAATGCGTGATTTTACCTTTCAGCTCTTCATTAAAAAGGTGGCGTGTGCCGTATAAATCGCCTAATCCTTCTTCGCCGACATTCGCTACAAAAATAATATTTCCCTGAGTTTTGATCTTTTGTTTTTCCAGAGTTTGAGCAATCGCTAATAAAACTGTTAATCCGCGCCCATCGTCAGAAATCCCTAAACCTTTGATAATGTTGCCATTGCATGAAACTTTGACTTCCGGATTGTCAAAAACCGTGTCAAGATGAGCGGCTAAAACCAAATTTGGAGCATTCGCGCCGCCTGTTCCCATCCGTTCGCCAATGACGTTTCCAACTTTATCGATCCGCACATTTTTCAAACCCAATTCAGTAAATCGTTGTTTGAAATATTCAGCCCGTTTTTGTTCTTTGAAAGTTGGTGACGCAATTTCGGTAATTTTGATCTGTTCCTCGATTGTATTTGGCTCGATTGATTTAATGTAATCTAGGGCAGTTTTTACGTTAGGACTATTTGCCAAACTTTCCGCATCGGTTGTGACTTGGGCGGAAACGGCAATGAAAGAAAGCGCAACTATTAAAAAGATTAGGGTTAATTTTGAAATTTGGAACATTGGATTATTTTATCAGACTTCGATTCAATTTTGGGGAAACGCGCATTTTAACGCTTCAATGACAGGTTGCCATGACTCCCGATTTTTGCGTAACACGGACTCTTGTTCAATATGAATAAATGCACCCGGTTCCGGCGAAGTTTTGACATTCTTATCACAAGGATTATCCCTTTCGCCGTTAGAAAAACGACCTTGGACATTACTCAAAGCATTAAGCGGACAACTTGTATTACCATCATAAAGTTCAGTTTCTACGCCATTTTTCTTCAGGCAATCTAGCAATCTTTTTGAATTAGTAGTTACGGTTTTTGAACCTGTGCTCATAAAAGCATTGGGACAAATATCGCGTGTTCCCATTCCGTGTAGCTGAACGGCCACAGTTGTCGGAATAACATTTACCAGCGTTTGATGGACAGCATTAAAAGGTGTCGCAACGGCGTGAGCTACATCTGAAACGGGATAATTTACATCAGGATCATTGGATTTTGGCTGAGTGCAAGGCGTATCCTGCGTATTTGTCCGCCGATGCGCTCCGGCAAGCAAATAAGCTCGTGCACCTGTTTGTAAAAATGCGTCTATCCCTTGAAATTCGGTGTTCCCGTCAAAAACGGGATGCGGAATTTCGAGAACTAAATTATTTTTGGTATTCAAATCAAAAACAAATAATCCCCAACCTGCCTGTAACGGATAATTTTCTTCCAGCAAAATATATTCACGTTTACTGTCTTTATCGGTAAACTGCGTCAATTCATAGGGAAAAGAAAGTTGGGTAATCATCTGGTTTGCATCACTCAGACGATTTTTCAAAATGCTTTCCGTAATGAATTGCCAAGCCTTAATTTGTCCCGCAGTCGGAACACGAAAAAGATTTGAATCCTTCTTTAATTGATTTTCAGAGGCTCGTTTTACCTTTTCGTAAAGGCTCCCGCTGCTTTTTTTGATTTGCGATTTTACCGTCAATGGAGCAACCAAAAATAATCCGGTAAGGATGGCAAAAATTGCAATATTTCTCATATTTTTGACAAAAAAGTGCCGCTGACTCACGCTGATGACAGGAGTTTATCTGCGTTTTGACGAAAATCAGCGGCGAATAAAGGAGAAAAGTTAAAAATTCAAACGAAGTGCAAATTGCATCAAACGCGGTCTGCCGACAATTCCGGTAATTCTTCCGAAATTAGCACTGTTGATGCTCGTCACAGGGTTATCAAAATTGACCGTGTTGAATGCGTTGAAAATCTCAGCGCGGAATTCAATATTCATCGTTTCAGTGATTCGGGTGCGTTTCAAAGTGCTGAAATCAAAGTTAAAGAATCTCGGTCCGTAGATCGTTGAAAGTCCAAGCGAACCAATTGTTCCCGGTTGCGGGTTAAGGAAAATAACTTTGGATGGATCAGCCGTGCTGCCAGGCGCTAGATTTGGATTGATATAAACAACTCCATTGGCAGTTGTTTGAATCCCAACCAAATCTTGTAATTGACTGCGATCTAATCCGCCGACCACATCAACCGTATTTGATGCTGAACGGTCATCGCGGTTATAAGTTCCGCGTCCTGATAATAGACTGAGCGGATCGCCCGAACTATATTTGGCAATTCCGCTGACCTGCCAACCACTAATCAAACCACCCAAAATCCCCTTTGTTTTTCGCAGGAATTTTCTGCTTCTGCCAAAAGGTAATTGGTAAATAGCATTCGCCAAAAATTGATGTGTGTTGTTGAACTGTGCGTATTCACGATGGGTATCCCGAAGAGTCAGGAATGAGTTTGTATCACCGGTTGAACCGATAAAATCAGACAAGCCTTTGGCAAAAGTATAACTCGATTGGAATCTCAACCCGCCCGATAATCTGCGGGTAAATTCGATTTGTAATGAGTCATACGAAGAAGTTGAGCCATTAGTGAAAAGCTGTGCCCCGCGAACATTCGGATTAGCCCGAATAAAATTGATAGGTAAATCACCGCGTGCTACCGCATCAAAAAATGGTGCGCCGCGAACACTGCTGATCAGGCGAACACGCGAAACATAATCGGCAAAGTCTCCGGCTCTGCCCTGGTCAAGCCGTGAAATATAGTTGGCATTAGTAAATTCGGTGGCACGACCAAAGAACAGAACTTCCATCAACGGATTTGCAATGCTACCGGCTTGGGCGGCATTGTAACGGAAATTATCGCCCGTTCCCAAATTTCGGGAAATTGCCAAATTATTTTGAGCAATTTTGAAGGCATCGAGAATTGATTGTCCTGTTTTGGGGTCTTTAGCAAAAATATTGACTTCATTTACATCATAACCCCGATAGAGTTTTTTGCCCCGATTGCCCACGTAACGAACTTCGATAGATGTCCCTTTGAAAATTTCATACTGAACGCCAAAGTTAAAATCATGCAGATACGGTGTTCTTAATTTTTCATCAAATGCCCGAATATCAACGGTTGAATTGGTTTGAATGCTTTGCACCGCCGGAACCGTCACGGTCGGAGTCGGAGTCACTCCAAATCCATCACGCAAATAACCAGTGTTGATGGCGCGGGTGGTGGTTAAAATTAAGCCTTCGTTATCGTCAAGAGTTCCGTCAATCGTGTTAAAGGAGCCTTGGAAATAACTGATGCGGTAGCCGCCCCGGACAGACATTTTTCCGGTTTTGAACGGATCCCAGGCTGCTCCGATAACGGGAGCCACATTGTTTTTATCGGGATTGTAAAGTTTGCCATCCTTTGGAAAATCAAGAATTGTTTGTGCAGTTCCGTTCAGAGTTCCGGGGTTGAAAAGATTCCCGTTACCCGAAATTCCGTAAAGCGCAGCAGAACCTCCGACGGGTAACAATCCAAGATTATTAAATTCCCGTGGTGCAGTATTGTATTCATATCTCAGCCCTAGATTGAGACTTAGATTTGGACGAAAACGCCAAGAATCTTGAAAATAAAGATTGGTTTCCCAATTTGAATAACCGCGTCTTTCCGGTGCGCCCGGGACTGCCCCGGAAGTCGGACTAGTAGCATTGAAAACTTGGGTGACCGTGCCGATTGCACCGGTTAAGGTATTTGCCAAAACCCGTGCATTTAGGTAATCAGTTGAAGTGCTCCCGCCAAAATTATTGGCTTGCGAAAATCCGGTTGAATTATCGGTGCTGAAATCAACCGTCGGCAAAGTTCCGGCAAATGCGTAACGGCGAACCCATGGGTTACGGATTTCAATCCCGGTTTTGAAAGTATGATTTCCGCGTAACCAGGTCACATTATCAGTCCATTGCAGAACCCGCAAATTTCGATTAGAACCGAGAAAATCATCTTCCGGTTCAAAAACATTAGCAATATCAATCACATAACCTCTGGCAAAATCAGCCGTGTTGCCAAAAGTTAAAGTGGAAATTTGTGCGCCGAATCTGGCTTCATTGATTAGATTTGCCGAAAGAATTGAACGAAAAGTTGAGGATAAACCGCGTCCGATGGTGTTGCGGGTGCGATAGGTTGAGTTTGGAAAAGCCGGTTCGCCCTCATTAATGTAATCACCGTTAAAGTTTATATCGCCGTAATTAAAAGTTGTTTCAAATGAATGTTTATCGTTCAGACGATAGTCAAAACGAGTCGAAAGCTGGTCGGTTGGGGAAATAACTTTGGAATTAAAACGGAATCCTCCCGTATTTAAACCATCACCAATTTGAAAATTATTTGGCAAAGGCATTACCGACATATAGGCTCTAATAGTTGGATCGATCGGTTGATTAAAACGATTTGTTCCCGAAATGCCTAAAACATTTTGGATACAAATTGTTCCTACCGGAACCGTTGCCCGTCCGCCTGCGCCGGTTGCTCCGCAAGTTCCACTTTGAGTTGAAGCTGTTCCTGTTCCGGCATTAGCAGTAACTGTTGCTGCCGCTGCATTTTGCGGTGTGGTCGGCAAACCTTTGATATAACGAAAAACTCCTTGCAATGCCTGAGAGGTATAAACCAGACGATTGCGCGAAAGTCCACGCGATTCACGTTACCCTCATAAGAAACAAAGAAAAATAGTTTTTCTTTGAAAATCGGTCCGCTAAATCTGCCGCCAAATTGATTACGGATCAATGGTTCACGCGGAACATTTTGTCCATTTTCTAAAATAGTTGAGTTATTAAAATAAGAGTTTGCATTAAAAGCAGTGTTTCGATGGAATTCAAAGATCGAGCCGCGAAATTTGTTAGTTCCGGATGCTGTTACAGCATTGATTTGGGCTGAACCCCGTCCAAATTCGGCAGAGGGCAAAGATGTTGTCACCCGAAATTCGGCAATGCTTTCTACACTAACAGGAATTACGCCAAGCGTAATATTAGCAGGGGTTTTCAAAAAATTATCCGAAGCATTGACACCATCGACAGTTAAATTATTAGCTACGGTGCGATTTCCGTTTATTGAAAAACTCGTTACTTCGCCATCTGCGCCTGACTTAGTTTGAACCCCTGCGTTAAGAGTTGTCAGTTCAAATGGATTACGTCCATCAAGCGGTAATTCAAGGATTTTTTGGCGGTCAACAACTTCTCCAACTTCCGAGGTTGAGGTGTTAATAGTCATTTGGGCATCGTCAGCGGTGACGTTAACCTGTTCATTAACAGTTCCCAACTCCAATTGAACGGTCAGATTAGTAACTGTTCCGACCTGAACCAAAATTCCTTCGATCAAAACTTTTTTGAACCCTTGGACTTCAGCATTTATCGTATAAGTGCCGGGTTTTACTTCGTTAACCGAAAATGCACCTTCATTGGTCGAAGTCGCATTGAGTTTTTCGCCTGTTCCGGTGTTAGTTACGGTAATAGCAACGTTTGGAACAACTTGTCCTTGCGGGTCTTTTACTGTTCCATCAATTCGTCCACGCAATGTTTGCCCAAAAACTAAAAGGTTAGCTGATAAAAACAACATCAGCGACAATCCTACGAAAAATACTTTTTTATACATCTTTTTATCTACTCCAATACAAACTTAAGACTCAACAACTTCTATATGCTTAACTAAACTTTCTTCTTCCTTGAGCGGATTTTCTTCTAAAGGCAAAGTGCCATTTAAAACTCTGGTCGCTCTTTCCACATCAAATTCTCCTTCCCATTTTGCAATTACAACCGTTGCTACTCCGTTACCAATTAAATTGGTCAAAGCCCTTGCCTCAGACATAAAACGGTCAACTCCTAACAATAAAGCGATTCCTTCGACCGGAATGTGTCCAACAGTTGAAAGCGTCGCCGCTAAAGTAATAAAACCGCTTCCGGTGACACCAGCCGCACCTTTGGAAGTTAGCAATAACACTAATAAAATGCTTAATTCCTGCCCAATCGTCAGCGGCGTATTTGTTGCCTGGGCGACAAATATGGCGGCAATAGTCAAATAAATCGAAGTTCCGTCTAAGTTAAATGAATAACCCGACGGAATAACTAACCCGACCACCGATTTAGTGCAGCCGAGATGTTCGAGTTTTTCCATCATTCGCGGCAAGGCTGATTCGGAACTCGATGTGCCGACAACGATCAAGATTTCTTCCTTGATATATTTGATAAATTTAATCAGCGAAAATCCGGCAAATTTGGCAATCAGACCTAGAACGACAAAAATAAACAGGGCGCAAGTGACATAAACACAAAGCATTACGACACCTAACGATTTAAGCGTTCCAATCCCGAATTTTCCAATCGTAAAAGCCATCGCGCCAAATGCCCCAATCGGCGCAAACCGCATAATGACGCTGATGATCCCGAAAAAAACTTTTGAAAGTAAATCTATTCCTTTGAGAATCGGCTTGCCTTTTTCGCCGAGCATACTCAAGGCAATTCCAAACAAAATGGCAAACAACAAAACCTGCAAAATTTCGCCTTTGGCAAAGGCGTCAAAAATAGTATCAGGAATGATGTGGAGCAAAAAATCTGCCGTGCTTTGATTTTGTGCCGCCTTTGTAAAAGTCTCAATGCCTTTGGTGTTTAAGGTTGCCGGGTCTGCATTGATACCGACTCCCGGTTGGACGATTCTGACGACCACCAATCCGATAAAAAGAGCAAAAGTTGTAACGACTTCAAAGTAAAATAAGGCTTTGAGTCCAACTCGTCCAAACTTTTTCAAATCGCCGATTCCCCCGATTCCACTAACCACGGTCAGAAAAATAATCGGTGCAATGACCATCTTGATCAGTTTGATAAACGCATCGCCAAGGGGTTTTAGACTCTCGGCAAATCCGGCATTTTCCCCAATCGAGGGATACAATACTCCAACAATAACGCCCAGAACAATAGCGGTAATTACTTGGAAATACAGAATTTTGTAAAAAGGCTGACGTGGTTTAAGGGTTTCGCCTTGTTCATTGATGATTAGTTCCATAGTTGTTTTGTTTTTGGATAGAAAGATAAAGTTCCGTTCACCTTACCTTTTTAGAACACGAAACCGAAAATTTATTTTTTACAAAATCTTTCGGCATCTTAAAGTTAAAAGGTAAGCAAATCACTACATATCTTGTAAAAAAGATGTAACAAATTGTAACAAACATTGTCGAAAGTTACATTTTACTTGGTGATTGGCATATTATATGGTAAATCAAAAATAGTTAAGAGATAATTTTGATGAAAAACTTAAAGGAACTGCATAAATATCGTTATTTGTTAATTGCTTCAACGGCAATAATTATCGCTATTTTTGCGCTTCTTTTCATGCAGTATCGTTCGGTCAAGCGGACGCAGGAACACGCCAGAGCAACGATGAAGGCGAATCTCGAACTGCATTTATTTGAAATTTCAGCCGAAGCCAAACGCGGAATTCTTGATCATGCAAATCATATTGTTCATGGAGTTCGCCAACAGAGAATCAGAGATCGTAATATTCCCAGCATCGAACGCGCCTTTACCCGTTTTACTAAACGTTATCCCGAAGTTGAGGATTATTTTGTGGTATTTTTTGAGCGGGGTCAGGAAAACGAAACCTGGAAAGCCTTGAAATTTCAGCGACCTGACCCAAATGATCCAAATGTTGAGAAATATGACGGGGTGCCATTAGGAAAAATGGTTGAGGATACCGAAACTACCGAATCATTGCGCCGGGCTTGGCAATCAATTCCAAACAAAGAATCACAAACGACGCTTTATACTGCTTTTGATCCAAAGACAACCGAGGTAAAACCGCGACAATATTTCTTTCACACTGTTTATGAACTTGACCGTTTACGGCGCGATACCCCTTTGGAAAATATCGGATTGCTTGTGTTTAGCGCAAATCCGGATCAATTTCCTTCGAAAAATTATTTAAAAAAATTAGTAGCTAAACATCAGGAACGCGACAAAGAGGTCAATGGATTGGTCGGCAAATTGGATTATACGATTACCCTTAATCAAGGCACAGAAAATCGCAATTTAGTTTCGACTAATAAAGAAGTTTCGCCGACTTTATCGCGTCGTTTTGATGATGCCGAAAAACTTTTCCCAAACCTGACCTTTGGAATTTCTGCACCTGATATCGAAGCAAAAACTTATGCTAATGAATACACGCAATCAAGTATTTTTCTGGGTTTAGTTGCGGTTATTGCCGCCATTTTCGGAATTGCCCTGACCTGGCGGGCGACTCGTCGGGAGATGCAGGTGGCGCAAGTAAAATCGGACTTTTTAGCCAATATCTCGCACGAATTAAAAACTCCTTTGACGGCAATTCGGGCGTTTGGTGATTTACTTCATTCGGGACGAGCCAGCAAACCTGAGCGCATCCGTGAATATGGCGGAATGATTAAAACCGAAAGTGACCGATTGACGGCATTGATCAACAATATTCTGGAAATGTCCCGTTTGGAGCGCGGAATTCGAAAATATCGGATGGAAGAAGGTGATCTGCGCGAAATTATTAACGAAACGGTTGAAGTTTTCCGTCATTCGTTAGATACGACAAAGTTTGAACTTGAAGTTCAGCTTCCTCTCCAACCGATTCGGACAAAATTTGATGAAGGCGCAATTCGCCAAGCCGTAATTAATTTGCTTTCAAATGCCGTCAAATATTCGGGAAGTAGCGAAAATTGTCGAATCGAGGTCGAATTAAAAAACGAAACGAACGAAGCAATTATTGAAGTTAAAGATTTTGGGGTTGGAATCTCAAAAGAGGAACAACGTGATATTTTTCTGCCCTTTCATCGTTCGATCAATGATGAAATTCAAGCCAAAGGCGGAACAGGTTTAGGTTTAGCGATTATTCGTGAAATTGCCCGTGGACACGGCGGAGAAATTACGGTCGAAAGCGAACTTGGCAAAGGCTCAATCTTTCGGTTGCAGTTGCCTATTTTGGAAAATACCAAAGAAGAATTAGAGTTAAACGAAGATGGCACATATTTTGGTTATCGAGGACGAGCCAAGCGTAGCTATCGCCCTGCGCGATAGCCTTGAATCGGAAGGTCATAGCGTTAAAGTTGTTTCGGATGGAAGTGCAGGATTTCAGACTGCCTCATCCGAAAGTTTTGACTTGATCTTACTTGATCTGATGTTGCCGAAAATGAGCGGTTTGGAGATCTGTCAGCGCTTGAGAGCAAACGAGATCGAAACCCCGATCATTATGTTAACGGCTCGGGGTGCCTCTTCTGACGCAGCTTTCGGTTTAAAATTAGGTGCAGATGATTACATCCCGAAACCTTTTGATGTTGGGGAATTGCTGGCACGAATCGAAGCCGTTCTGCGCCGTTCCAATCGTCATCAAACCGAGAAACAACTTTTTACCATCGGTAATGTTCAACTGGATTTACGCCGTCTGAAAGCTACCCGCGATGGCGAACCACTCGATTTAAGTCCGCGCGAATTTGAAATTTTACAACTTTTGATTGCTCACACCGGCGAAACAGTTACCCGCGAACAGCTTCTGCATCATATTTGGGGCGAACACGCTTCGCTTTATACCCGCACAATTGATGCTCATATCACCCGTTTACGACAAAAAATCGAACCGAATCCTGCTAATCCCGAATTTATAATTACTGCACATCGGGTAGGATATCGATTGATCGGAAATTAAATAAGACACTTTTGGAATAAGAATTGCTCATAGTTTGATTCAATAGGCGGAAGGAGCAATTTTATGATCGAAAATAATACGGAGAGGTTTGCGGTTATTTTGGCAGGTGGTGATGGAAGCCGTCTAAAATCTTTAACCAGAGCAATTACAGGTGATGAACGACCAAAACAATTTTGTCCTATTTTGAATAATGAAACCCTTTTGGATATTACCAGAAAACGGGTTGAATTAAAGATAAAACCCGAAAATATCTATTACAGTTTGACCCAAAAACACGAATTTTATTACAAAATGCTCCTAAATGGGGTAAAAAAATCAAATTTAGTCGTCCAACCGGAAAATAAAGGCACGGCTCCGGCGATCTTATATACATTGATGCGTCTTGCCACACAAAATCCCGCGGCAACTGTGGCATTTTTCCCATCAGATCACTATTTTTCGGATGATAAAGCCTTAATGGGGCAAGTCGAAAGAGCCTTTGAAACAGTTGACCGACAACCTGATTCAATTGTTTTGCTTGGGATTGAGCCTGAAAAAGCCGAAACTTCATATGGTTGGATCGAACCGATTGATTCAATGTTTTCGGAAATGGCAAATGCTGTTAGTCAGGTCAAATGTTTTTGGGAAAAACCGACCTTTGAATCTGCCCAAAATCTTTTGGTAAAAGGTTGTTTATGGAATAGTTTTGTGATGATTGGTAAAGTTTCCACCTTTTTAGCCATCATCAAACGGGAATTGCCTGACCTTTTTCGAATGTTTGAGGCAACCAGTGTTACTTTTGGAACCTTTGCTGAAAGACAAACAATCCGTTCGCTTTATGCTTGGATAAATGAGATAAATTTTTCGAGTGAAGTTCTGGAAAAATGCACCAAAGATCTTTACGTTTTGCGTGTCAGTGATGTTACCTGGAGCGATTGGGGTGAGCCGAATAGAGTCCTCGGAACACTTTCAAGTTTAGGAGTCCAAATGGATTGGATGCCGGTGGCAGCCTAATAGTCGCAAGTCTAATGTCCAAAGTCTAATGTCAATTAAATCTGACTTTAGACTTTGGGCATTGGACTCTAGACAAATAAATCTGCTAAACCACTCATCTCTTTTAATTGCAAAAAGTTGTAATTTTTTAATTCATCTTCCGCCACGATTTCTCGTGCCCAAGTTGTGTGATAAGGAATGTGAATTGCTGTCGCGCCGATTCTGAGAATTGGCAAAATATCTGATTTCAGAGCATTTCCGACCATGACAAATTTATCCTTATCAATTTTGTGTTTGGTTAAAATCTTTTGATAAACTGCATCGTCCTTTTCTTTAACAATTTCAACCTTGCTGAAATAATTTGCTAGTCCGGAACGTGCAATCTTGCTTTCCTGATCGAACAGATCGCCTTTAGTAATAACCATTAAATCATGGGATTTCGAAAGTTTTTCGATAGTTTCGGCAACACCATCCAGAAGTTCAATTGGAGATTTGAGCATTTCTTTGGCAAAATCAATGATTTGGCTGATTTCTGTGCCGCTGATACGACCTTCGGAAAGCTCAATTGCCGTCTCGATCATCGAAAGGGTAAAGCCTTTTACCCCGTAACCAAAATGCTCGATATTCCGCGTTTCGGTATCAAAAAGCTTACTTTCAATCCAATCGGCATCGTGATATTTAGCCAGCAAATTTTTATATTTATCCTGCGTTATCGTAAAAAGCGATTCGTTATGCCAGAGCGTATCGTCAGCATCAAAGGCAATTATTTCAATATGTTTCATTGATGACATAAATTTGTGATGAACAGTATTTACTTTATAACAAAAATAGATTCAAATATAAATCAACTAAAAAGTAAAAAGTAAAAAGGCAAAAATAAAACAGCAATTTGAAAATTTTTGCGACTTTGCCACTTTGCGTCTTTGCGTTAAAAACTATCAAAATTCAGGATTCCCCTTTATGTCAAAAAAACTAATTTTAGTTATCGCATTTGTTTTTTCAATTGCTTCGGCGAACTTTGCCCAAACATCAACCCCATATTTAACCGAGCCTTCGATTTCGCCTGATCATAAGGAAATAGCCTTTGTTTCTGGCGGCGATATTTGGACAGTTCCGGCAACGGGTGGATCGGCACAATTGCTGGTTTCACACTCTGCCACAGAATCACGTCCGCTCTATTCACCTGATGGAAAAATGTTGGCATTTACTTCGAATCGAACCGGTTCAGGTGACATTTATGTTTTGAATTTAGAAACTGGCGATTTAAGACGGATGACTTTTGATGATTCAAACGATCAGCTTGATGCGTGGTCGCGTGATGGAAACTGGCTTTATTTTTCATCTTCCAGCAAAGATATTGCAGGGATGAGCGATATTTTTCGGGTTTCAATAAAAGGCGGAACTCCTATGCAAATCAGTGCAGACCGTTACACGACCGAGTTTCAGTCTGCACCGGCTCCTGACGGTTCAATTGCTTTTTCGGCTCGGGGAAATTCAGCCGGACAATGGTGGCGAAAAGGTCACAGTCATTTAGACGAAAGCGAAATCTGGCTCAAAAAGGGCGAAGCTTACGAAAAACTTACCGATGCCGGAGCGAAGCAAAATTGGACAATGTGGAATGCGGACGGCAAACAAATTTATTATGTTTCAGACCGCAGCGGAACTAATAATATTTGGTCATTGGTTTTGAAAGGTCAACCAAAGCAACTGACCAATTTCACCACCGGACGAGTGCTTTTTCCAAGTATTTCCAACGACGGAAAACAAATTGTTTTTGAACGGGATTTCAAAATTTGGTCAATGGATACCAGTAGCGGAAAAGCCGCCGAGGTGCCGATAACTCTACGTGGAGCGGCAACTTGGCCGATTTCTGAACGAGTCACAGCGCAAACCGGCGAATTGGCACTTTCACCTG
>DAORIL010000038.1:0-19593 GCA_035438525.1 Pyrinomonadaceae bacterium | reverse complement strand
TTATTGGTGAACTTGGCGTGGGGGGAATGGGTGCAGTCTTTTTGGCAGAACGCTCCGATGGCGAATTTCAACAACAGGTCGCTCTCAAACTCATCAAACGCGGAATGGATTCAGACGCTGTTTTGCGCCGTTTTATCAATGAACGCCAAATCCTCGCCTCGCTTGAACATCCTAATATCGCTCATTTGATCGACGGCGGCACCACCGCTGACGGTTTGCCCTATTTCGTGATGGAATATGTCGAAGGAGTTCCATTGATCGAGTTTGCCGAACAACAAGATCTCAATTTGAAAGAAAGACTAGACCTTTTTCGCGAGGTCTGTTCAGCAGTTTTATTCGCGCATCAAAATCTGGTCATTCATCGTGATTTGAAACCTTCAAACATTCTGATAAATAAAGAAGGCAAAGCCAAACTGCTTGATTTCGGTATTGCCAAATTGTTGAAATCAGAAAGTGAGAATCAAACTGCCACGCAGCATTTTGCTTTCACCCCTGAATATGCCTCGCCCGAACAAGTGCGCGGAGAAAAATTATCCACTGCCACCGATATTTACAGTTTAGGGGTGATCTTATACGAACTGCTGACCGGAGTCCGTCCATTCAAAACCGAAAGCAAAAACATCAGCGAGATCATCAAAGCGGTTTGCGAAACTGAACCGGTTCGTCCTTCAGCGTGGCAGGACACTGGGACACCAAGACACCGAGACACCGAGACAAATCAGACTCTCACGGCGTCCCCGCATCGCCCTGTCCCTGCGTCGCAGTTAAAAGGAGATCTGGATAACATCATCTTAAAAGCCTTACGCAAAGAACCTGAACGGCGCTATTCATCGGTCGAGCAATTTTCAGAAGATATTCGCCGTCATCAGACAGGATTGCCCGTCACCGCGAGCAAAGACACCTGGAGTTATCGGACTTCAAAATTCATGCAGCGCAACCGGATCGGAGTAGCAGCGGCAGCTTTGATCTTAATAACTTTGCTCGGCGGACTTTTTGCCACACTTTATCAGCGAAATAAAGCTCAGCGAAGGTTTAATGATGTGCGCCAATTGGCAAATTCATTTCTCTTTGAGTTTCATGATGCGATCAAGGATCTGCCGGGTGCGACATCCGCACGGGAACTGGTCGTCAAACGAGCGATTGAATATCTCGACAAGCTTTCTCAAGAATCTGAAGGCGATTCAACTTTACAGCGCGAACTCGGCACTGCTTATGCAGAAATCGGACAAATTCAGGGTAATTCCTATCATTCAAACTTAGGCGATACGGACGGGGCAATGAAAAGTTATCGGCGTTCACTGGAAATTCGTCAAAAACTAGCCGATGCCGATCCGAAAAATCTTGATTTACAGCACGAATTAGCTGATTCTCACGAAGGTGTAGGCGATATGCTCTACACCATCAATGATTTGAAAGGCGGTTTGGAATCTTACGAAAAAGCCGTTGCTATTCGTGAAAAAATTATTGCTGCCGCGCCGGATAATCTGGAATACCGTTATTCACTTGGCGGAGTTTTGGGCAAACGCGGCGACATCAAAGGGATGGAAGGTTTTCCGAATTTGGGCGACACTCTCGGCGCATTGGAAAGCTATCGGCAAGGCGTAAAGGTTTATGAAGAATTGGTTAATCTTGCACCGGAAAATGAAAAGTTCCAATCCGCCTACGCGACAATGCTGCATTTTATGGGAATGCTGCAAACAACCACCGGCGATGCTAAAGGTGCGATTGCCAATGGACAAAAAGCACTTTCCATCTTCGATTCGCTGATTGCCGCCAATCCGAATAATGCCAAATATGAAACCCATAAAATGTCGGGTTTAATCTTTATGCGTTATCCGCTACTTGATGAAGGACGCACGGCAGAAGCAATTCAAAATGCTCGCCAAGTCATCAGCACCATGGAAAAACAAGTTGCTGCCGATCCCAAAAATTCATTTGCCAAACGCAGTTTAGGTGTTAGTTACAACAGTTTAGCCAAATGTCTTTTACAAGCGGGGGATGCTAAAGGCGCAATCGAAAATCATCAACGCTCACTGAAAATTGCCCAAGAATTATCTGCTGCCGACCCGAATAATGCGGAAAATCGCCGGGATACTTCGCTGACCAAACAATTTTTAGCTGAAGCCCAAGCCGCCGCCGGAGAACGCGAAGTGGCTTTGATCAATTTTCGGGAATCAATTTCATTTCTCGAAACCGAATTAAAGAAAGATGATTCAAACGTCCAAATTAAAGAGGATATGGCAGCCTGCCTGGTTGAAATCGGAAAGATTTTGACGGCTAAAGGTGATTTAGCCAACGCAGTTGAATCTTTCCGCCGTGCACTCCCGCTCGCCGAAGAGGCATTGCAGAAAAATTCGAACAATATCAAAGTTAAATCACGATACGCGAATCATTATTTTGAAGCAGGAAAAGCTTTTGCCAAACTTGCTCAAAAAGAAAATAGCGAAAAAACTAAAGTCGAATCGTGCAAATACCTAAACCGAAGTTTTGCTATTTGGAATGAAATGAAGCAAGCCGGAACTCTCAGCACCATCAATGCGAATCGCCCGGATGAAGTCGCCAAAGAAATGGCGGGATGTAAATAACAAGGACGAAAGCTATTTTGGAAAACTGCTGATTGTTTGAATTGTTGTTAAACTTCTTGAATTATTATATTTCTTCGCGCTAATTCGGCGACAAATTTATCGGAATCAATTGCTTTTTCTTGCGGAGTCGCGCCGCGCATCAGGACATCGCCGCTGGCCATCATTTGTGCGATGATTGAAGCCGGAAAGGCTGTAGTTCGCATCATTGCCGAAAGCCCTGTCTGCTCATCTTGTTTATCCACAATATCAAAACGAAGATTTTTAGTTGCACCGTCTTTTTTACCGACAAATTCAAGTCTGACCAAAACATAATCAGGCTCATCGGCAGGCAAATATTTGGTCAAAAGTTCACCTAAAATTTTGCGCGGTTTGATTTTAACGTAATCAACCATTATTTCTTCACTCGAACACAAACCTAAATCAATCATCGTTTTGAATTTTTCGCAGTGTCCGGCGTAGCGAATTGTTTTGTAGTCCAATTCTTTGATCTTACCTAAAAAGGTATCGGGCAGAGTTGAAGTGCCGCCTGAGGTCTGAAACGCTTCCAATGCCGGAAACCCTGCAAATTCAAGAGTTTCAATTTCGGTCATTGATTCAACTTCGGTAATTTCTCCGTCACGGATAACACGGGCAACTTCGATATATTCATTAATCAAACCTTCGACCGAAAAGACGAGCTGGTATTCCAAAAGAGTCTTTGGATGCTGCGGCAAACCGCCAACCCGGATGTGAATTTCGTCAATTTCATCAAAGCGTTTTGCACCGTGCATCGCTAAAATCGAAACCATTCCGGGTGCCAGTCCGCAATCTGGGATAATGCTGATTCCAGCTTCTTTAGCTTTATCATCTAATGCGAGCTGTTCATCAACAATGTAATTATTTCCGCCCAAATCACAAAAATTTGTGTTGGTTTCGAGCGCGGCTTTTGATAATTCGACATTATACCAATAGTTGACGCATGAAATTGCCGAATCGTGATTTTTCATTAGATCAACTACATCAACATAATTTGAAACGTCTAAATGATGCGCCGTAATTCGCTCAGTTCCAACTGCTTTTGCAACGGCATCAGCTTTTTTTAAATCAAAATCGGCAACTGTTACCGATTCAACCTGTGGCGAGTTATGAACCAAATCATAAACTGCTCCGTGTCCCATGCGCCCTGCGCCCAAAACGAGTATTTTCATTATTAAATTTTTGCCCTTTTACTTTTACTTTTGCCTTGCAAAGCTAATTCCAATCATCAAATGAATCAGGCTTTTGAGCTGCAATTACATCTCCGGCATATTGCCAGACATTTTTTTCCCAATCTTTGTTTGAACCGAGCAGCATTAAAGCTGCTTGTGGATGCGCGACATTTCGTTCTAATCTAATAACCTGAGCAATTACAGTCACTTGATTAGTGGCCGAATTTTCAGTCACAGTGATATTAACCTTGCTTCCCACATTCGGAAGGAGGCGCGGCAGATGAATTAAAGCTCCGCCCGGTCCGATATTTTCAGTCAAGCCTTCTTCAACTATCTCTTCGCCTTTTTCGTCCTTCCATTCGACTCGAATAGGGAAAGAAATAAGATGCCGTTCACCAATCCGACGTTCTACTGACATACTTTTTAGAGTCTCAAGTCTCAGGTCTATAATCTCAGGTTAATTGCCTTTTGACATTGGGTATTAGACATCAGACATTGGACAGATTCTCCTTTTTTAATGAAATAAGTTGATTGAAATATACGAAATTAAACTGTGCAAGTCTATCTGAAGCAGTTATTTTACCTTCTAAAGTTCCTTCATCAAAAGTTTGAACTAAGTTTTAGTTAAAGATTGACCAAAACAGAAGAAAATCGTGACATTTTTTGTCACTTTCATTAATTTTTTTGCAATATCCCCGCTACCGACCAGCTTAAAACCTCGCTCCAAATCAAACAAAATCCGCTCAAAACCATATTTTCTGGCGAAGAGTAAGTCCATTATTTTTAACTATTTAACTAGCTTAATTAGTTCTGCAAATTATACAAAGCTAGACACTTCAGACCCGAAAGTGTTACTATTAGTAGTGTTCTAAGCAACACAACTTTTCGCGGACTACCCGCAACAAGCCTTCAGCAATCTGTAGTTAATGATAAAAACGCTGATTATAAAACGTCAAAACGATTTGTAATTGGTTATTGCTTGCAAGCTGAAGAAGACAAAGAAAAGGAGATTTGATAAATGAAAAATTTAGCTAGAGGAAGCGTAGCTCTAAGCGTTTTGGCGTTGGTCGTAACCTTTTTTTACTTCCAACAAAATGTCGAAGCCGCTCTCTTCCGAGCGAATGATTCGCAAAAAGAAAACTTAATAGAAAACGATCTACAAACAAATACAACAACCAATTTTGATGATGATAAATTAGTTAAAAAGACCGCCATTGTGGTAAGCAAATCAAATGCTCGGACATTTAGAGCAACTGCCTATTGCTTAAAAGGCAGAACCGCAGTCGGTGGAGGAGTTCGACGAGGAATCGTCGCTGCTGACCCAAGAATTTTACCCCTTGGATCACGCATTTACGTTAGCGCAGGTTCATATAGCGGAACATATACCGTAACTGACACCGGAGGCGCAATAAAAGGACGAATTTTAGATATTTGGGTCCCAAGCTGTTCAGAAGCAAATCGTTTCGGACGCAAAAACATTACAGTTAGTGTTTTGGGCAGATAATTAAAATAATTTACAATTAAATATTACAATTAAATAATAAAAAGACGTCTCTAACTGAGGCGTTTTTTATTTTTGAATCTACTATTTCTCTTCGGCTGCGAGCCGAATTTGTTTCGCCCAACCTAATTGTTTGAATAGTTGAATTGTTAACCAATTCATATCAAACTGATACCATTTTAAGCCATGCCGCGCCGAGGTCGGAAACGCATGATGATTGTTGTGCCAACCTTCGCCAAAGGTCAGAATTGCCACAAACCAATTGTTTGTCGAATCATCATTGGTTTGATTTGGTCTTTTGCCAAACAAATGGGCAAGAGAATTGACAAACCAAGTCGTGTGCCAACCAAAAACCAAGCGGACAAAGACACCCCAGAAAACCATTTCCCAACCGCCGATAGCAAATAAAAGAAAAGCTGAAATAATGATCGGCAAATAGAAAAACCGCGCAATCAGAACTTGTCCTTTATCTTTTAACAGATCAGGCACATATTTTTTAAAAGTTGCGTCATCGTGATCCTGGGCGGTTCCGCGCATAATCCAACCCATATGCGCCCACCAAAATCCGTCACGGGTAGAGTGCGGATCTTTTTCCGTTTCGGTAAATTGATGATGCATCCGATGTGTTGCAACCCATTTATATGCTTCGTTTTGTAAAGACATCGAAGCAAAAATTGTCAAAGTATATTCAAGCCATTTTGGGGCTTTGAAACTTCGATGCGTCAATAAACGGTGATAACCCAATCCAACGCCGAGACTTCCGACAATCCAGTTTCCAATCAGCATCACTGCCAGATTTTGCCAGCTAAACATAAAAAAAGCCGGAATTATTAAAAGATGACAAACCACGATTATAGTCAAATCTCGCCAATTGGTGCGGTCCTTTGACTGCTTAAGTTCTATTATATTTTGCATTAAAATTTTTCGGACGATTAAATTAGGACATTATTAGAGTAACAGATTATAAGATTAATAATCGTAATAGTTATGTAAGAATGTCGGACTTATTTCACAATCAGCATTAATCCTTTGTTTTTGGGAATAAAAATCTGGTCATTTGGAGAAAAAGTTTGACCCTCTTGAAATTTCTCAACTTTCGGCGCAACTAATTTTGCAGTTGCCGGATTAATTCCTAATGCTTTCCAATCAATATTAAGTTTGACTTTGACATCATTTGCCGCCCAACTCGCAATCGCTATCAATGCAGTTCCGTTCTTTTGATAAACGGTGGCAAGAACATCTTTGTTATCAGTTTTAACCGGACAATTAGGTGACCAGTAACCAAACATTTTAGTTCCCTGCATTCCGAAATCATCCCAAACTTTCCAAATCGGACGCGGATCGGCATTATCCGACCAGGGCATTCGATTAGTCATTCCATAAACCATTCCGCGCCACGGATTTCCGCCCTTTTCGAGCATTTCGCCCATCAAACCAAAGGGAATTCCGCTCACTTCGGTCAGGAAAAAGTCGGGCGAATTGTTTTCATAATCAAAATATTCGCCGAACCAAAGTTTATTCAAATACGGAAAATGTTCCATATAAAGCATTGCTGAGTTATTAAATCCGTCGTTTTTGTTGAACTGATTTGCTGAGTGCAGATCAACAATTCCCGGATGTCCGTTTTGAGTTAAAACACGTTTGATGCGTTTCATAGTGTAGCGGTCAAACGCTACATCATCGAGATAAATCCCATCAATTCCGACGTTTTGCGTGAGCCAATTCATACCCTCGACATAGTAATTATGCCAACGGCTGACTCCGCTATTAACGACTGCAGCATCTTTTAATTCCGGCACAAACCACGCGGCGATGTAATCATCGCCGATATGCTCTTGGAGCCACGAAAATCCGCCGCCTTTACCACTCGAAAAGATTTCGTGTCCGAGACTTCTGAGTGCGTGAATTTCATAAGCGCGATTGGAAAGCTCGCGCACCGTATTGTAGATTTTGACCTTCAAACCTTTTTGATGTGCTTCATCAATGTAAGTTTTCATTTCTTTGTGAGCGATGAAAGGATAATTAATATAAGGGTTTATCGCGTTGGCGTGGTGGATATTTACTACGCTCGCACCTGTTTTTTTGATATCGTCAACCGGTGTGTATTTATGATAAAAACGGCTCGCCCATTGCCAATCAGTATCAATCGGATGAAACGGCGTGATCAAAAGTGTGAAATTGTAATGCAGAACCTCGCCTTTTTTCATCGTCCGCGAACCGCTGTAATTTTCGACCGAAACCGTTGAATTATTTTGAGTTATATTAATTCCGCCTTTACCTTCGTTACCCCACGATTTTGGCAAAAGCAGAGGTTTTTGCAGGTAAAAATTTGTGTTGAGCGGACGGACATAATTTTCATCGCGCAAGGTAAATTGCAGACCGGCATTCACATCGCCGAGCCACGCTCCATCCTGATTTTTGGTGGCTACTTCCCATTTCCACTTAAAATTATCGGGACGTTTTTCGCCTTTTTCGCCCAAACCCATCATGTATTTTGAAGATTCAGAATTAAAAGGCATTAATAATTTAATATCTTTTAGGTCAACATCTTGCAGAGCATTTAGTTTGACATCGCAAAATGAAAAACCGTCAAATTCGAGCGAACAATTCAAAATCATCCGTAAATTTTGCGTCGAATTAATCGCTTCCCACTCAACCGTTCCCTGCTCTTTGCGGGTAAATTTCACGCCTTCATTCTTCCAACTTAAAACCTCACCATTTAGTTTTTCGACCACAAGCTGCATCGGCGAATTCAAGATTTCTTTTGGAGTTTTGGAAAATGAAGTCATTTCCGGCGTAAAAAATGTTTGAATTTTAGTGGGCAAACCATCTTTGCCGAGGATTATTTTGCGTCCTAACATATTCAATTCATTTGCTTTAACTTGGATCGGTGTATAAGGTTTGATGACAGTATTTTCCTGAGCAAGGCGCGAATTTAACCATTTCAACCGTGTCATCTTTTCGGGTTCGTTAAATCCGCTATTTTCGGCAATTTGATTATTAACTTTGATATTTAGTTCAATTTGTTGCGGAACTTCACCATTTGCCGTGATTTTTGCTATTCCTTTGTAATCGCCCGCAACAACATTTTGAGCGACATCCACACCGCACCAAATCGCTTGAACTTTTCCTTTGGCAACATCTACCGTTTTTTGAAAATCTACGCTGCGATAATCAACACCATCGGTATTAATGCAGGTTAAGTCTTTAGAAGAAATAGATTTACCGCCAGAAGACTTTAGATCCGAAAACTCAACTTTGACGTTCTGTAAATCTTTGAGCGCGTAAACGCCAAACTGAAAAGCATAAAATTCGCCGCGTCTTGATTCGCCTGAAAATGAATTTTGCGCTCCCTTGTTTACCCATCTGGTTGGCAAATCATCCGTCATCCGTATCGAAAACATTCTATCTTCAGGAAAAACGAGGAAGTTTTTATTGGGGTTTTGAGCTAATAAATTTTGGACTTCGGCTTGAGTTGCAATAACTTCCATCGGATAAAACGAATTGAAAGCATCTATTGACTGAATCTCGCTAACTTCTGCGTTTGGTTGATTTGGATTAGGAGTGTTTTGCCAAGTTGTATCAACAACTCCATCAAATTTTGGGTAAAAATCTTTCGGATAATTGGCACTTCCGGCTTTTTTATACGGCAAATAATAAATGTAATAAATTCCTGCGCCGTTTGTCGGTTCAAAGAAAATTTCGCCGAATTCACGGTTGATTTTGCCGAGTTTGACGTTTTTGATTACTATTCCATTTGAATCCGTGACAATGATATTTTTTTCTTCAGGATTTTTGTCGCGTCTTCGCCACTCGATTTTGGCAAAGGCTATTTTTGCAGCATTTTTGACTTGAACGACAGCCCGGATGTTGCCAAACTCATCGGTTTTCCAACTTGTCGGAGAAACAGTAAATTTTGTTTCCTGAGCAATTACAAAATTAAATAAAAGCAATACACACAGTAATTTAAACGAAATAGATTTTATCCCGAAGATTTTCATATTTATTTCTGAAAGTTTGTCTAACAAACAAAGTAACTTTTTTCTGCTTAATTCTTTATCATTCGGGCAAATATGTCCAATTTAACGGACAATTTCTATTGATTTTATACTGAAAGGGAAAAGAGTGATTTTGGTTTTGTTATTGTTGATAAAGGTTGAATCTACACGATTCTCAGGATTATAAAGTCTTATTTGATAGCCATTTGCAGTTGGAATAATCGAAGTAATGACAATTTTCGGATTGCTCAATTTAAAAAGTCTTTTCGGCTGAAAATCTTTGACAGGAATTGCCCAAATCGGTTGCGTAAATTCGTCAGCACTTTTTTCCGTTTTAGCTAAATCAAATTTTTCGTGCGGTTTAACAGCGAAAGTAAAACTCATTTTTCCGCTTTGGTCTGCTTTGTAATTAGTGTGCCAATAATTGTTCATCGCATAGCCAAACCAAACCGAAGCGGTTTCACCCTTTTCTTTCCAATATTTAAGGCTTCCGACCATTTTCGATTCATCCACCATTTCACCGCCTTCGACCATCGGATTTTCCAGTAAAAGCAACGAAATTCCGTTTTGCGAATTACTCAGATCGAGCCAGCGTTTAGCATAGAGAAAATCGAAATTTGAGCCGGGCAATTGGTCTTTCAAATGATTAATCACGCCGTAACCCGCATCAACTCGGGTTTGCTGCTGCGGAACATCAAACGGAAAAGCAAAATGCACTGATTCTTTGTTCCTAACCGCTTTTTTGTCAATCTGATTTTCGATATAAAGTTTGTCATCGCCGTTATAAAGCGTATAGCGTTTTTCGATGCCGTTCGTGCCTTCTAAATCGGCTGAAAAAGAAATTGTCGTCAGCACATTTCCCGCTTCGACAATACGAAACTGCGCATTTTTATCGTTTTCAGCCTTCTGCGGGTCGCGTTCGTAATACCAAAAACTATTCAATCCGCGCTCACGAAATTTCCCGATCAGATTTTCGTTAGTTTTGAGCTTTGTCAGCGATTCAATATCGCCCGAATTGTTCCAAATGATTTCAATCAAACCGTTTGAAAACGAATTTTTCTTAATTTGGAACGGCGATGCGACAGCTTTTGTTTGCGTGGTAATCGTGAAAACATTTGCACTGAGCGGCGGCAAGTTTTCCGCCCGAAAAACATAACGACCATCAGAAAGTTTTTGCAGCGGATAGATTTTCCCTTTTTCATCGGTAATGGCATTTCCCTGAAAATCATTTTCAAAGAAGACAAGACCTGTTCGTTCACTCGACAAAGTATTGACAACCAAAATTTTATTTGAACTTTTATCGCGTTCAATTACATTATCTTCAAGCTTTTGAATCCGATTATTTCCCTCAAGCAGAAAATCGCGTTTGATTTCCCATTGTTTAGTGACAAACGGCGAATCCGGGTCGGAAATGCTATTCCACGCGCCCCAGGTGTGTTCGTGAAACATCACCACATCACGCCAAGCCCGATAAAAATCCTGTGCATCGTATTTTGCGGGATTGATGATGGAATAAAGCGTTTGCAATTGCTGTAGTTTGAAACTGTTGCGGCGATTCTGATTTTCTTCCGATGCAGTTGAATACGCTCCGTCTTCCCAATACGGCGTTAAATCTCCGCGTTTGACGGGCAAGTTTTTTCCGTAACGCTTTTCAAATTCACTAAAAAGATCGTGAACGGTGCTGAGAATTATTTTCGGTGACGCATATTTCTCATTCCATTTTTTGACGAAATCCGCTACGGTTGGATCAATCGGACCGTTATCGGAAACGATGTTATAACGCCATTGCACCAATTCATACGGATATTTTTTTTCCCGCAAATCGTTCATATAACGAGCAATTTTGACAGGAGCATTGTCGTTGACCTGTCCGACTGCCGTTCCATGCCAGGACGAATAGCCGCGCGAGCTTGACCAAAACAAAATTCGCTCTTTACCCGAAGGTGATTCCCACCAGAAAGGTTTATCGCCGAATTCTTTGGCAAAATTTCCGATTCTATCGCCCGTGTATGGCTGCATAGATTCGATATAATTTTGTCCTGATGAAAAATAGCGGATTCCGTTTTGAGCTAACGGAGTGACCATTGACCAGGTTAAACCGGGAACATCGGAAAGCATCGCTCCATCAATCGGTAATTTTTCCTGATTGCGTAATTGCAGAGCATAATCTGTGTAATGAAACATTTCTTCGGGCGTTCCAAGCCCCGAAAGAACATTGGCGTAAAGTGCGGAAAGTCCGATACTGCCCGATTTTACATAGCGGAAAAACTTTTGCTTTTGCTCATTCGTCGCAATCCGCAGAAAATTCTCGACCGCCCAGAGCGATTCGATATTCCATTTGAATTGTGCTTCGGGTGGATAATTTGCGGTTCTTTCGATCTCATCTAACGCCTTGATAATGTTGTTGGTATGGATCTTTTCGACTTCGGTTTGCAGATGCGAATAGCCGACATCGGTGTGCGAATGATGGATGAAATGTATCGTGCGGGGAATTACGGGCGGGACTTCGACCGCTTGAGTGACATTCAAAAGGTTTTCAACCGTCGCTTTAACGATAATTTTAGAATTATTTTTAACCGCTTCAATCGGCACTGAAAAACGGTTGACACCCGCGGAAACCTGAAAATCAAATTGTTCTTTTCCAATAGAAACTTGCGCTTTGCTTGGTCGCCCGAAATGGAAAATTTTGACGGCGAGTTCCTGTTTGCCTGATTTGAGAATAAACGGCATCGCTTCAAAATCGGCTTTTTCCTTAAAACCGAATTTGAAGGTCATATACCAAGTATTACTGTTGAGAGCGTGACCGATTACTTTGAGCCGAACAGGTTTGCCTTTTTGATACTTTGCCAAAGGTAACCGCAAATAATTAATTCCGTGAGCATCGTCCGCCGCATCAAGCCTTTTTTGGACAAAAACGAGTTTCGTCCCGTCTTCGGCGTTTGCTTGCCAATCTTTCTCACCGTCTTTGATTGTGAAAGTCAGTTTTTTAACATCATTGACGTAAAAATCAAAGATTTTTGGTTCTTTGATCGAGCCGAGACAATGCGCCGCCACCCAGCCGAAATAGACAAATTCGCCTTTTGAATCTGTTGGAATCGGTTCAGTTTCCCATTCAATTGCTTTTTGTCCGGTAGTGCAGCGAGTCAGAAGAGATTCGGTGGCGTAATCGGGATAGGCGGAAGTGTAGCGGAGATTTTCGCCTTGAATTTCGCGGGCAAACCCATTTATCCAATCAATTTTGCCAAGAAACGGAACTTCTTCCTGCGCGTAAAATGAGTTTGCCGACAGTAAAAGAACAACTAAAAACAGAACACGACGCATAGAATTATTGGTCACAAAAAATCTGTGTTTGTTCTTTTACGGAGTAAATTTAAAGCCTTGATTAATCCGCAAAAGCAACGCTTAATTTTTTCAACGGCATTGATTTTCGTTCATCCAGTTTTTCGATATTTTCACGATTGATATAGTTATACAAAATATCGCGCTGCTGCGGAATAAATCCGGCTTCGGAAATCTGGTAGCGCAAGTCTTTTTCGTTTGCTTCATTATGTGCTCCGGCAGCTGAAACGACGTTTTCCTCGATCATAATCGAACCCATATCGTCTGCGCCCATTCGCAGAGCGACTTGTCCGAGGCGAGTTCCCTGGGTCAGCCACGATGCCTGAATATGATCAATATTGTCTAAGAAAATCCGCGAAACGGAGAGCATTTTAATGTAATCAATTCCGGTCGGTTCTTCGGTTATTCTGCGTCCGAGTGCAGTATTTTCACGCTGAAAAGTCCACGGAATAAATGCCGTAAAGCCGCCTGTTTCGTCCTGAACGTCACGAATTCTTTGCAAATGACGAATGCGATGCTCAATTTTGTCACCAATCCCAAACATCATTGTGCCCGTCGTTCTCAAACCGACTTTATGTGCTGCCCGCATCACGTCAAGCCATTCTTGGGTAGTGCATTTGGTCGAAACACGCTTACGAACTTCATCATCCAAAATCTCACCGCCGCCTCCCGGCATCGAATTAAGTCCGGCATCTTTCAGCCGCTGCATAATTGTTTCGTAATCTAATTTACTGATTAGACTAATGTTATGAATCTCCGGCGGAGAAAAGCAATGCAGTTGAAAATTGGGATAGAGCGCGTGCAGACGCGAGAGCAAATCTTCATACCATTCAATATTAAAATCGGGGTGCAATCCGCCTTGCATCAAAACGCCCGTTCCACCAAGTTCAATAGTTTCGTCAATCCGTTTGCAAATTTCTTCAAATGAATGGACGTAAGTTTCTGGTTTTCCGGGACGGCGATAAAAAGCGCAAAAGGTGCAAACAACATTGCAAACATTGGTATAATTGATGTTACGGTCAATAATGTAAGTAACTACGTTATCAGGATGCTTCCGCTGACGAATCTCATCTGCCGCCGCGCCAATGCGGGCAATGTCGTAACTTTCCAAAAGCTGTGTGCATTCTTCGGCGGAAATCCTCTCGCCCGCGACTGCTTTATCTAAAATCGGTTGAATATTGCTCATAAACTCATTTTGCAAATATTTTTTGCATTTTGCCAATAAAAACTATATTTTAGCGAACTTTTTAGCATTCTAAAAACCAATAGACAAAGATTGTGCCAAAAGTTTGGTATGCAATTTGCCGTAAGACCTAATATATCAATTGAAACAGGGAGGCATTATGAAAAATCAAGACGAAGGATTAACCACAAGTGACATAGGCTTATTACTGTTAATTATTGTAACTATTTGGTTTTGGTTATTGTTGAGATAATTTTTCGGTATAAATAAATGTGTATTAAAAAAATACAAAGTTGCAAGTGAGCGAAAACAAAACACATTCGTAAAATTATTTCGCAACTAATTTAAACATTGCTGACAACATCATCGCCTGAAAATAAAGCATAAGAAATTTTATTTCAGGTGATGATGTTTTTTGTTGAAAAAATCCGCGTTATAGATTGAGAGAAATTTTTACAGGAGAATTTTATGAACAATCAAGACGAAGGATTAAGAACAAGCGATATTGGTTTATTAATTTTAATATTGGCAGCGGTTTGGATGTGGGCAGTTTTGAGGTAGTTTTAGGTTAATCAAATAAAATTTAAGGGTTTCAAATTTTCAATCAATCCATTTTTATGCGCCAAATTAAAATAGAGTTCCAAGCCTTTTTGCATCGAATCATCAATTTCAAACGCAATATTTTCAGTTAAATAATTGCGAAATTCTTGATGACTGAGATGAATTTCGCTTTGATAATTTGAAATAATTTCGTCCAGATGCGCTAAACCTTCATCACGCGCAGAGGCAAAATCAATTTTTTTGGCAGTTTCGGCTTTTTCGGCATTGGCCATCCACATCGCAAAAACAAATCCAAAATTGGTATAACTTTTCCAGAGTTCAGCGAGATCGAATTTTCTAACCTCAAATTCCGCAATCCGCAATCCCAAATCCGAAATCATAAGTGCGGGATCGCCAATCAGCAAGGCACAATCGGATTCGCTCAACATTTTTTCGACATTTGGCGCAGAATCTTTCCAAACAGGTTCAAAGCCTAAAAATTCGCGGAAAATAATTTTGGTTAGCGCAACCGAGGTTTTTGAGGAAACATCCAGCGAAACTGTCTTAACTTTTTGTAAATCCTCGCCTTTGGTCACTAAACAGACGCTTTTTACCTTTTCTTTTGCGCCGACACAAACATTTGGAATCAGTCGTATATCTTCCAAAAGTTGATAAGCAATGACAGGCACGAGTGCAGCGTCAACTCGATTTTGTGACAAAAGTTCAGCAGAGCGAGCCGGAGCATTGTCCAAAATCATTTCGTATTTGCCGCGATTTGAACCGTAAAGAAATGACCAGATGAGCGGTGCGGTGTTTGAATAGCTTGAAGCGGAAATTCTTTGAGTTTGCATTTTCTAATCAGCTAAAACGTCAGCATATTCAGGATGTTTTTCAAATTCCGAGTTAGCAAAAGGACACAATGGAATGATTTTCAAATTATTCTCACGCGCAAAATCCACTCCAGCTTTGACCAAATCTCTGCCAAGATGTTCGCCACGAAAAACATCTTCAACAAAAGTATGAGCAATTATTATTTTGCCCACGCCTGCATTCGTATAAGCCATTTCCGCCTTTCGGTTTCCGCTTTCCTGAATCACAAATTCGCCACCGCCAAGATTTTCCAATCTTTCAATTTTCATACCTTTAAAGACTACAAATAAACCTTAGCGAAACGCAAATCTTGTCTGAAAGATTATTTTGGATTATGCTCTCAAATTATGAAAAAAATATTACTTTTCGTCTTTATTTTCGGGATTCTGGCAATATCCGGGTTAGGACAGCAAACCGTTGTTATAAATGATCCGGCAATTGAATTAAAAAGCGAGGCAAGTGCAGATGTTGAAAACTTGATTAAGACCAAAGTTCTACCAAAAGTGCGAAAACACTGGACTTCTGAAAATAGTCCGTGTGAGGAAGCTTTTGAAATGTCGGGAACAGTCAAAGGCTCGTTTTCTAAAGCCAATTCTAATCAAACACTGGCTTTTTATTCTTTTTGCCAAACGGGAAACGGTCTTGGAAACAATGGTTTAGTGCTAATCGAAGATGGCAAAGTTATCGGCAGTTATGTTGCCGAAAGCGGTTGGACATTAGGAATAACGGTTCTGCCTGACATCAATCAAAACGGTTTGGACGAATTTGCCCTCTATTATTCGGGCGGAATGCATCAGGGACAGGGCGGAACAGGCGTTGATATTTTGGAAGTTTCGGGCACAAATCTCAAAGGAATTGGTTGGTTCAATGCCGAAAGTTTTACCGAAACAACTGATTTTGCTTATAAAGTCACGGTTAAGAAAGGCAAAACACCGATCTTTTATCGGGAAAAATATATCAACAAAAATGAAAAATGGCGAAAGTCAGGTAACCCAACTCCTTTCAAATTAAGTAAGATTTACAGCAATTTTGAAATTTTAAAGTAGCTAAAAAATTAGAATTAAACCATAAATTTGGGCGAACAAATAAAAAAGTCCGCTCATTTTTTTTTGAAACTGCTATAATCACCGCAACATTTCAAAACGGAGAAATTTCATGAAAAAAATCGTCTATTTATTTACTTTAATTGTAAGTCTATCGAATTTTGCCTTGGCAGATATTGCGCGTCCACAAACACCGACTCCAGTTCCAATCCCAAAAGGAAAACAGGTTGAATTATTTGTGGATGTAACAACGGAAGTTACTGAACCAACATTAGTTATCAAAAAGAGTTCGAGTAAATTACTCCGTGCTGCATTGGACGAAGCAGAAGGAATCGACAGCAATTTAGCGCAAAACGAAACAGCTAAACCAAGTTTCAACGCATCAACTCAAACCATTATCGGCGGAATGTTCTTGACGTTGGCATTTGTTTTCGGCGGTGTTTGGTTGGCTCGTTCCAAGCCTTCAAAAACTGTCATCGGTTTATTTTTAGTCGGAGTTTTTGCCACCGGAGGAATCTTGGTTTTTGCCAATATTGCGCCGCCGAGAATTTTTGGAATTGATAAAAATATGCTTTCGACGGAATTTCAAACCCGCAGCGGAGCCTCCGCCCGTGGAAAAGTTCGGGTAAAAATTGTTAATGACTCAAGTCCGGTTACTTCTGATATGAAATTATTGATTCCAATGAATCCTGAAAATAATTTGTCCCCTAAAAATGAGGAATAAAATGAAGAAAATATTAAGTATATTTGTGTTTTTAATGCTGTGTTCAATTGTCGGGTTGGCGGATATTCGTTTGCCTGAAACGCCAAAACCGGATTCAAAAAAATCCATTGATTCATTTTTGTCAATTAAATTTGATAAAAATACCAAAGAAGCAAAATTGATAATTCCCAAAAGTCAGTTAAAACAACTTCGCGCAGAACTGGAACAGCTTGATAATGAACAAGATACCAATGCCGCTGCCAAAACAGGATTTTCACGCACCCAAACAATTATCGGCGGATTATTTATGAGTTTGGCGATTTTATTTGGCGGAGTTTGGCTGACACGCACCCAAAAATTGGATACCAAAACAGGCAAAACTTTGGTTATCGGTGCAATTTTGTTTTTGAGCGGAACAGTAGCCACCATCGTTTATGCAAATGCCGGACCTCCGCCCGAATTACGGCAAATTACCAGTAAATTGTTTGATAAAAAAGTTTTTGGCTATTGGAATTCGGCAGGCGGCAAAATCAAAGTCCAGGTCTCGGATACTGCTCAAAACCCCGAACTGATTGTGCCTGATGTAACGGATGAGAAAAAGCCGAGTGACGAAGAATAAAATTTTTTGACCTGCTTTGTCATTATTTTTGGCGATTACTGATTGAAAGGCAATTTTGCCAATAAATTTAAGATAATCGAGGCATCAAAATGACAAAGCAAATTTTATTTATTTCATTAGTTTTATTAGGTTTAGTTCAGTTTTCATTCGGGCAAAAAGCAACTGCACCGCCCAAGCAAAAACTGGTTTCGCAATTAGTTTCAACAACCGAAAAGTTTTTCCCTTATGAAGAATTTGACGGGATGATCGAAAAAACCAGAACAATTTTTTCAAGTGGGATGGAAGAGGAATTGGGTAAAGAAATTGAGCGAAAAATTGACGCAACCGACAAATTATCAGCCGAAAAGAAAGCAGAAATCAAAGCAAAGATTCCGACTTTGACTAGAGAAATGTCGAATTATGTCAATCAATTAATCGGAAAAAATTTCAAAATAAAATCGTGGGTCAAAGAATCAGCAACCAAACACTTTTCTAAAAGTTTTACGGTGGCTGAATTGCAAAAACTGAATGCTTTTTTCCAATCGCCAAACGGGAAAAATACTTTGTTAGCAATGAATAAAGCTTTGTCGATGGGAATCAAAAGCGAAAAGGACGAAACCAATTTGGTAGATGCCGAAAAATTTGCTAAATACGCGGAAAAGCTTTTAATGACCAAAACGGGTGAAAAATTCTTTAAAACCTTGAGTAAAAATATTTTAGATGATGTCAGTGGCGAAATAGAAAAATCCGGCGACCGTTTTTTGGCAGAACTCAACGAAAGTTTGAACGAAAAAGAGTTAAACCAAATTCTGTTAAAATTTGTAGCAGATAATATAGCTTCTTAAAATGCAAGAAATCGGCAAAATCAATAATCTCGGACGGGCGTATAATTCTTCGCTCGTCTTTGGCTGTCTGTTTATTTTGCTGACTTTTTTTGCCGCCGTTGCCATCGGCAGTTTCCCGCTCCAAGCCTCAATCGTCACTATTTTCATTTTTGCAGGATTGCATAACTTCTTTGAATTTCGCTATTTTGCCGCCCGAATGCCGGTTCGATGGGGAAAATCCAAATTGTTTTATTCGGTTGGAATCGGCGGGGTTGTCGTCTTAACCGCTTTTTATTTAACGATTTACTTTTCCACTGGTTGGCTCTGGAATTATGAAACCTGGGCATTTGCAGCCGCGAGCTGGAATACGGCGTTTATTTTTTGGGTTGGAGTTTTATTTTATTTGCGGGGACTGCAACGCCCGAAAACAGATTGGAGCTGGGGCGTTATCATCGCTTGTCTGCTCGCGTCATTGGCGTGGCTTTTTCCAAATTATTGGGCTTTGTCACTCGTTTATCTGCATCCATTTGTGGCGATGTATTTTCTCGAAAGGCAAATCCGACGCACTAAAAAAGAATGGCTGACAGCTTATCGAATCTGTTTGGCGACAATTCCCTTTTTTGTCATTGGATTATGGTTTGCTTTTGCTAAATCTCCGAATTTATCCAACGAAACCGCACTTTTTTCAATTATTACCAATCACGCCGGATCAAATATTTTGCCAACCATTTCCAGCCATTTTCTGGTTGCCACGCACGTTTTTCTAGAAACGATTCATTACACGGTTTGGGTTTTGCTAATTCCTTTGGTTGACCGCCGCGCAATCCCTTGGAAACTGAACGAAATTCCGCTTTTTGCCAACGAAAAAGGCTTTCCCAAATTGGTTTTAACCGCTTTAATAATTAGTTTTTGCATAATGGTTGCGCTCTGGTTCGGATTTTCGGCAAACTACGTTGTGACGCGGGATATTTATTTTGCTATTGCTATTGCACATGTAATGGCTGAATTTCCGTTTTTGATTAAAATGCTTTGAAACGTAAAGTAGAAAGTGGAAAGAGGAAAACATTAACAACTCTCCACTCTCCACTCTCCACTAAATTATGTTTTTCTTCGATGAACCGCCAAGCCAAATTATTGAAACCGTTTCGCCGGATTATTTGTGGTATTTTTTGCCAATCGGGTATGTGACCACAATTTTGATTGAAACTACAGTTTTAATTTT
>DAORIL010000037.1:0-19596 GCA_035438525.1 Pyrinomonadaceae bacterium | reverse complement strand
GAAAAAGCGGTGCGTTCACCCGCCATTGTTTTTGCCACGCAACGCCCTTGTGCCTGAGCGTTGAGCCAATTTCCAACAATCACCCGGCGTTCTGCCAAAGAATCGTAAAATTCCGCTGCATCACCGCTTGAGTAAATATTCGGGATATTAGTTTCGAGAAATTCATTGGTCAAAATCCCACGATGAACCTCGATTCCCGCAGATTTCAGCCAATCGAATTGGGGACGAATTCCAATCCCAACCCCAAGGATTCCAAGCGGAAATGTTTCATTTTCAACCACCAAACCTTCAAGACTTTTTTCGCCAAGCAGCTTCGTCACATTTTTATTCGTGTGAAGTTTGATTCCTTCGGCTTCCGCTTTGTTTTGAATAATTGCAAATGAATCTGCATCTAAAACTCCGCCAAAAAATGTGTTTTCGAGCATAAAAAGATCGGTCGGAATCTTCTCTTGCGCGAAAAAATTGATATATTCGACGGCAATAAAACTCCCGCCAATGATGCCTGCACGTTGCAAATTTGCAGCCAGTGAAGGAAAACCAGCCAAAAGTTCGAGAAAATAATCAGCATCGTCAATTGTCCGCAAATACGAAATACCTGGCAATTCGTTGGGAAATTTCAATAAGTCTCCGGAAGTTGCGAGCAAAAGTTTGTCGTATTTGAAAATTTGTCCATCGGATGTGGAAACTTGATTCTCTGCAATGTTCAGTTCGGTGACACGAACACCGAAAATAAAACGGATATTTTGCTCTTGATACCAGGTTTCTTTCTTTAAAAAACAGCGTTCGCGTGGAAGAGTTCCTTTGATATAACGCGGCAGTAAAACACGAGAATAAAGCCGATGCGCTTCGGTTGAAAGTATTGTAATTTCACAATTTCCGTCAACTTTACGTAACTCTTCCGCTGCGGTCGTTCCTGAAATCCCGCTGCCGATGATTAAATATTTCATTAAACTTTAAATTTAACCGTAGATTTGCGAACCATTTTCGTCATAAAGACTAATCGCGATCATCGGACACGATTCGCCGGCTTGTAATAATTCGTCAGCCTCAGCCTCAGAAACTGTTAATGTTTGAGAACTTTGAGCTTCGCCCGTTTCGTTTGAAATCACAACCGCCCGATTTTCTGCGTCAAATCGAAAGAATTTGGGTGAGGTTTCGATACAAGAACCGATCCCGCTACAGGCATCGTGGTCAACTTTTACGGTTAATTTTGGCATAAGTTTCTCCTACAAAATACACTTTAATTTTACTACTTCCATATTATGACAATTTGAGTTTTTTTAATTCCAAAATTGATGAGACCTATCCTTTTTTCATCGAATTAACCCTTACGTTTTTCAAATTTCAGTGCCACGGAATTCATACAATAACGCAAACCTGTCGGCTTTGGTCCATCATCAAAAACATGTCCCAGATGTGAACCGCAGCGGCTACACAAAACTTCAGTCCGCGATTCACCCAAACTATTGTCTGTCGTTTCGGTAATATTTCTTTTAGAAATTGCTTGATAAAAACTTGGCCACCCCGTCCCGGATTCAAATTTCGCATCAGAACTGAAAAGTTTTAAATGACAAGCGGCGCAATAATAATCGCCTTGTTCGTGATTATCTGCATATTCACCTGTAAAGGGGCGTTCAGTGCCTTTCTCACGCAGTACATAAAATTGTTCGGAAGTAAGACTTTTTTTCCAGTCCGTTTCTGATTTTACAATCTTTTTTCCATTAAATTCATCGTCAGACCCGCTTTCCGCCATAGCGGTTTCTTCAGCCAAAAGAGTTTGAATAACTTTTTCCTGCATTTCGTATTGCCCTTCGCCAACGTGCGTATAACGGATTCGTCCCTGCTTATCCAGAATAATGATAGTGGGCCACGCTTCAACCTTAAAAGCCCGCCAAGTATTACTCTCGTAGTCGGTGACAACCGGATATTTTATGTCACGTTTATTTACTGCTTTGACTAAATTTTCAAATACTTGCTCGCCTTCGGTTTCGGGCGTTTCAACCCCAATTATGGTTAAACCCTGATTTCGGTATTTGTTGTCATAGCTTTTTAGGGCAGGCAGAGTATTGATGCAGTTGTAACAACCATATGTCCAAAAATCTATTAAGACGACTTCTCCGCGTAATTTTTGGAGCGAAAGCGGTTCGGAATTTATCCATTTTCCTTCTGAAAGAGCAGGTCCCGGAATGGCTTTCTTGGATGAAATTAAAACGTCCAGGTCGGTTGCCGAAGCATTCTCATCAGCAATCAGCGGAAGAAAAGAATTAACATTATTTGCCATATTTTCAACTTCAGTTGAATTTTTAGTTGTGGACGAGGTGACAATTTTTTCAAAAGTCCTTCCTTGTGTTTGTCCAACGGCAATAAATATAGCGGTTAAACCAATCACGAAGATCAATGCAAAAATAATTTTGTAGTTCATATAAATTCTCCTCCTCAAGACAGTTGACAGGATAAAATTTTGAATAAGACCGTCTCACAAAAGATTAAAATTGAAAACAATTCTGAATCCAATCACGTTTCAGCGGTTTATAGGTCCTGCTTGTCACTTTACTAATATGAGAAAAACCTTAATTTATTCCCCGCACCTGAAGATTTAGCTTTTAAAAATTTAAGGTTACAAAACTTCAGCAAAACAGTGACTTAGAAAAGTTTCAATTCCAAATGAAGATTAATGAGATTAAAAAACAACAATCTCATTGGTTAGAATAGCCAATGAGATTGTTATCTAAAACTAAAATTGTTAAATGAACTATGGTTTCATCATTTTATTGTCTGACATTTTATGACTCACCATCTTTCTTTTTAATTTTTTATGTTTATGTTTACGTTTATGTTTGGTGTGCATTTTATTGTCTGACATTTTGTTGCCTGACATTTTATCATCTTGCATTTTACCGCCCGACATTTTGTCCGTTTGTTCCTGTTGTTGAACACTTTTAACGAACGGTTTGGCATGAGCCGAAACGGTCAAGAAACCGCTGACTAGCACGCAGAATAAAACTAACACTCCAAATGATTTTTTTAACATTTTATACAAATCTCCAACTAATTTATTTTACCGGTAGTGAATTTCCGCACCACCTCGGATTTATTTAAGAATTCTGATTAGCTTTGGGTATCGGTTTCAAAATCAAACGGCTTTCTCAAAGCCAACAGTGAAGAGATACCGTTCATTAACTTGTTTATTCCGCTTAAAGTTATTTTTTAATAAAATATAAAAACTTTGCGGGAGTGAATGTTTGGACGACTTTTAATTATAGAGATAAATGAAGAGGCTGGCAGGTTATACTTCAAGCCAATTACAAAAAGGAATAAATAATGAAAAAAATTACTTCTTTAAATAAGAATTATGATCAGAAACAAGTTCATTTTTTTCACGATATTGTTTTTTCTTTTTGCATTTATTTCGTGTAGTAACACGGCTTCGCCTGAAATTACCATTTCAGGCGAACTGAAAAATGTTCCGAATAATAAAGTCCTCTTAACTTTAGAAGAAGACATCAATCGCAAAAAGAGTCGGGTAATTGCGGAGATTTCTTTGGATCAGAATGGTCGTTTTAAGTTTGATCGGGACCTGGTTCCAAACATTTACAGTTTGAAAATTAATGATAAAAAATCAGTGACACTCGCTCTTGATAGAGGACAGAATGTTGTAATTTCGGGTGATGCCGCCGATTCTAAGACAATAAAAGTGGCAGGCTCGGATGATACTGCAAAACTTGAGGCTTACGAAAAATTTCGTCAGGAATCACTCAAACGTTTGGTAATTTCAGTCCGCAATCAAATTAAAGAACTAAAAGAAAAAAATACACCGGAAAGTGATCCTAAAATGGTGGAGTTGAGCCGCCTTGAACTCGAAAATTACGATAAACACAAGGACGAAATGATTGAATTCGTCAAAAAGGAAATGGGAGCTTCGATTGCGATCTATCCGACCTCGGTTCGTTGGGACGGGGAGAAAAACATTCCATTTTTGAATGAATTAGCCAAACAATTTGAGGCAAAACATCCTGATCTAGCTATTACCGAAAAAGTGAAAGAGAAAGTAAGGATTCTGACAAACAATAGCCTCGGCGGTCAGGTTGCCGAAATATCAATGCCCGATAAAAATGACCAAATAATCCCGCTCTCTTCAATCAAGGGAAAACTTATTCTAATTGATTTTTGGGGAAGCTGGTGTGCGCCTTGTCGCCGGGAAAGCACTGAACTTTCCGAATTGTATCAAAAATATCAGCCCAAAGGATTTGAGATTTACGGAGTTGCGCTTGAATCCGAAAAAGAATCCTGGTTAAAAGCGATTGAACATGATAAACGGGTCTGGACAAACGTCGCCAGTTTTACTGAGTTTGAAACCCCAACCGCCTTTGATTATGCGGTCACCTCCTTACCCGCCAATTTTCTGATTGATGAAAACGGTAAAGTTATTGCCAAAAATCTTCACGACAAAGAATTAATGGAAAAATTAGAGACTATTTTCGGGCAATAAGAAAAATTGACGTTTTAACTCATCAATAGGCGGCAAGGGACGGCAGCATCTGTCTAACATTTAAGTAAAATAAGGATTAACGTCACATGGCTTTGACCAACGGATGAAATTATATGCTTTAGAAGCAGGAATTTAGAAATTTCATATTCACCGGCTCAGACATACCTTATCAATTCGGGACGCTTTGAAAAAATAATTACTTATGAACTTTTGGTATCAAGCCAAAACAAGAAAATTTAATTGTTTTGGCGAATAGTTAAATCAAGGCTTCTTCCTCAAAAAACGATTACATGGAAAATATGGAGACACGTTTTTTTTGAACTTTTTAATATTTGGCGATTTTGAGCGGATAAACTTTGAAATAGACATTATTTCCGACTCACAGTATCCACAAACCTGGTCATAAAACCGATCACTTCCGTTTGCAAATCTTCAGCGTCTGCATTCTCGCCGAGTAGAAATTCCGCTGCTCGGCGGACTCCGGTGTGATCAATTTTAAGAAAATTTTCTTTGAGGATAGCAAGAGCGCGGGAGCAATATTCATTCTCTCCTAACGAAACAAATCGTTCCGCCACTTCATCAGGACTCGCTCCGTAATTACGAATTGTATAAAATAAATCATATGCGTCTTTATTTTCGCCTCGGTTGGCAAAAGCAATCGCTTTCAGCACGACAAAAGCTCCTGGACCGCAAACACGGATTTTTCTATTCTCGACCATTTCGCCTTTTATCGTCGGTCCATTGAGGACGACTTCAACATAATCAGCAAATGCCAGCATTAAACCGTCGGCAGGCAGCGCGGCAAAATCTTTTTCGAGATTCTTAAACCTTTTGAGTTTCCCAATATCTTCTTCCTTTGCCGGTATTAAAAAGTCGATTGTCACCTTCCCTGCCGCATTGGTGATTTGCCACCGTTGGTTGGTCGGATTTCCTTTCTCGTTTGTGTCCGGGCTGAACCCGGCACCTCTTAACCGCTCGGTTATCTTCTGATACAACTGATCATCATAGACAGCGAGCGATAATCCAATATCGAGATCCATCGTTCCCGCGTGCGGCTCAACTCCTTCAGGCAAATCGGACTGCTCAATGATTAACGACGGAACAAGCCCGCCGACTACGACTATTTCATCCATGAAATCGCCTAGGATGGTGCTGACGTAGCGGCAGGTCATCAAGACCAATTCAACCTGCTCGCTTTCATATCCGTTGATAGTTTTCGGTTTAAATTGCATTCTTTTCCCAATTCAAAAACTCTTCCCGGAGTCTTTCTGCCGCCTCATTTGCTCTTTCGGGATGCCCCTTCAAATCCAGATAAATTTGCACCGGATGAACGCAGCGGACATCTTTCTGAAAAAACGCACCATCGAAAACCCCTTTATCATTCGGCACGACCAGCCAGACGTTGCTTCCTTTTTCCCCTTTCGTAAAATTCGCTTTTTGCAAAAGCTCTTCGGACGGTTCTTCCGATAAATATATTGAGGCTGTGCGGTAAGCAGCAAAACTGCTCAACAGCCAAGCTGCACTCAACCCCGTCAAGGCGTAGTTCACATTATTACTTTTAAATCCTTCGACTAAATTTTTCACAGCGAGATTGCTGCTCCTTTCGGCGACAAACCCTTTGATAATGCGATGTTTTGAGAAGTTATATTTTTCTCGCCATTCATCAAGCAGAATATTAGGGTCTTTGGGTCTGACACCACCGGCAGAAGATTCCCTTTGCAAAAGGCCGCTTTTTTCCATTTCACGAACAACGCGGCTGACCAATCCCTCATCGAGATTGATTTCATTAGTCAGTTCCCTTTGCGTTATATATCTTTCAGGATCGATCAGAAGATGTCTGGTGATGCGCGAACTTTTCGGTGCGAAAATGTCTTTCGGGCGACCGACGGACTTAAATTTGTTAGGTTTGCCTTCGACATAGATTCTCAGACCTGAAGCTGTAATATCAGCATTCCCCGACAAATCCAGCCAGGAAACTTTTTTCTCTTTGCATAATCGTCGTCCGGTTTCCCCCATAAATGGAACAGCGACCACCGGAATAACATTTTCACCTATTTTTCCAATATTTTTGTGTAGGTTTTCTATTGCTCCAATGACCATTTGAGTTGCACCGCTGCTTTTATATTCAACGGAAAATACCCAGTTTCCAGTGCTCTGAATCAAATCAATCCCGAAGCCTTTTTCCATCGGATTATAGTCAACTTCTCCGCTTTCAATTGAAGTCCACTCCTTTATTAGCGTGACGACTTTCCGCAGGGCATCTTTTTCTTGAACAATACTCATACTTGATTAAATTAGCCAACTTGATTATACAATCAAGCAATACTATTTAGTCAAGTATAAACTTCTCGCCCAAAGAAATAGATGAAAGGAAAAGAGATGCAACAAAAACATCGTTAGTCGTTACGGAAATGGAAAATAGAATAATCACGTCTATCAATAAGATTTGTGCGTTATTAGAGAAAACTTTTTATTCAAATTCCTTTAAGATATAATAACTTCCTAATCCGATTATTCCGAACAGTAAAATCGCACCACCCATAAACCGCCAGTCTTGAGCGATTCTTATTTCGTTTTGATAAATTTCAGCAAGTTTATTTTTAACAAATCTCATTTGAGGTCGAGCCTTCGGATCAGATGAAACCATTTGACTCAGTAATTCGTTGAGTTCCGATCTGAAGGCGTTGACGGTTGAACCAGCTAAAATTCTTTCGCCTGATAACATTTCGTGTGCGGTTACGCCGAAAGAAAATACGTCGGCGGCATTAGTATAAACTGCTCCTCTTTGATAGAGTTCGGGAGCGATATAAAACTCCGTCCCTTTAGCGGTTCGAGTAGCCCCAAAATCCAAAATGGAACGAGCGGGAAAACAAGCCAAACCCGGATCACCCAGCTTTAGAATCCAATTATTCTGCGAATCGGTTTTTAACAGTAAATTATCCGGCTTGATGTCCCGGTGCAGTATCTTGCGGCTGTGAGCAACCGCCAAAGCTGAAGCGGCTTGCCAAAGCAAAGCAATTGTTCGGGTTCGGTTTATTCGTAACTCCCAAAGTCTGCTTCGTGCGTTTCCCAAATCACAAAATTCCGTTGCTAAAAACGGAAGAAAAGGATTATCGTTAAAATCCAGCATCCTTAGAATAAAGGGTGAATCACTCATCCGATTGTAGAATTTAATTTCGTTACTAAATCTTTTGAAAACATCGCCGCTTGTTTGAGAGGGTTGTTTGATTGCCACCGTTACTTTCGTTTCAGAATTTACAGCCCGATGAACTATGCCGTAAGCTCCGGCTCCCAGCTTTTCTTTGAATTGATAACGACTTATCGGATTTACATTTCGCGCATAATAAAAATTATCTAACATATTTTTAATTCTTCTCTTAATTTTTTAACTCTTTCATCTTCCAAAAGATATGTCACATTTTGCCCTTAATTTTAGTTGGCAAAAAGAGCCGAAAATCGTAAGTTTCGGCTCTCATCATACAGGGAAATGAAATTAGAGCGATAATTGAGTATCTTTTCACTTAGTTTCAGATTCTATTTTGAGTAATTCGGTGACGCGCTTTTGTAATTCTTCGGTTTCCGCTTTAACGCGTGGCATCTGCTCATATTTGAGTGTCCTCCATCTTCTTCGGGCGAAGCCCTGAACTTCTGAACACCAGAACTGTAAATCTCCAATCTTTTTTCTTTCTTCAAGTTCTTTAGCAACACTCGGAACATAACCGGCAAAAGTCCAAACACTCAACCATAATTGTTGCGATTGTTTTTTGCTCAATTCCTCATTGTTTTGATTAGATAGCATTCGATGAACAATATAAATCAAGGAAACGGTGGCACGGGCAGAATTTTCTTGTTTGAACAATCTTTCGGCAAGACTTAAAAGGCAAACAAAATTGATGGCTTGGTCGAGATTTTTTTTGAGCATCCCTTCGATGTTGCCAAGAATTTGTTTATCACCTGGAGAAACTAAAAAAGCAGGAATTGCTCCCATAAATTGGTTTTTGTCTTCAAGCGCGAAAAGCATTGCCGAAAACATTACACTGGTCAACTCAACGGATAATTTAGGCAGTTTTGATTTTTTGACGTAATCTTTGTTATTAAGATCCGTTTTTAATATTTGCTGTTTTTTCTCTCCCATAGACTATTTCTTTGCCTCACTGCCTTTTAACAAAGAACAAAAGTTTTCATAAATCTTCTGCTGTGCTTCTTGAGGAGAAAGATCCCACATTTTAGCTAACTCTGCTGCGACAAACCCCAGATGCTGCGGCTTACATTCGTGTCCGAATACTTTTACGAACGGTCCGTCGGATTCAGTTAAAACGCGATTAATCGGCATCGCCGAAATCAAAGATTTGCCTCTATTAGATAAAACCATTGCCGGATTAACCGAAAAATACATTCCAAAATCAGCAGCCCTTTCAACTTCCTTTGTATTTCCCGTAAACCAATGAAGAATCGCTTTGCCTGGAAAAGAATCGCCAATCATTGAAATCACATCTGCTGCCGCCCGACGAGAATGCAAGGTTAAAATTTTGCTTTTTTCTTCGGCACACCACCCAAGAATACGTTCTAATATTTTTCGTTGCCTGAGTCTTAAATTTTCATCGTTCGTCGTATAATCAAGTCCGATTTCTCCCACGTATTTAGTTTCCTTTAGAAGCGGACGCAGACTCTCAATTTGATTGCCGTATTTGGCAACTAATTCGGGGTGAAGCCCCGCCGCAACCCGAACGTAACGACAGCTGGCGACTAGCTCCGCTGTATGTTTAAAAACAAAAGGGGCGTTCGTTACCGCAATTGTATAAACACGGTTCAATTCGGCTTCGCGCACTACTGCTTCAGGCACTTTATAAAGGTCAATATGACAGTGGGTGTCAATTAGAAAACTGTTGTTTGTCATCACTCAATTATATTCATTTTCAGACTTGCAAAAGGTCGGCAACCTCATCTAATCCTCGCTTGTAAACACCTGCATATTCTTGGATATTTTCAGGTGGAAGCGGTCCCGATTGCAACACTTCCCCGACAAGTCTGAGTGAAGACAAATTTTTGACCCGCTCAATCGCCAGTTCAAAGCCACGACGATCTCTCCCCTTCGCCGTTTTCGGGTCGGTTTTGACATTAGCAATGTCGAAAAAAGCCGCGTCTTTAATTTCAAATCCCGCCGCCTTCATCGAAGATAAACGGATAATGCACGGGACGCAATAACCACAATGCGTTCCGGGCGGTCGTTTTTCAAATCTTCCAGCGTCCGGGCGGGAGCAAGAAAGAGTTCTTGCTAATCCTTCACGCAAAACTTCTTGATTTTTCGCATCCCTCAACATCTCGCCTTTGGTTAAAAACTTGTATGGTAAATTAACCGGAACATTAATATTGAGAGCGGCTAGAAATTCTCTGAAACAAGAAATAAAATAGGGATGGGTCGTTCTTGTGCTGAAACTACCCATGCGTGAATGCGAAAGCGGAACATTGAGCGAAATAAGTCCGTTTTCGGGAACATAAAGCGGTGTTTCATTACCACAGGCAGTCGCTACTGCTGTGCCGTGAGCTAAAAATAAGATTGAGCGCGAACGCATCGTATCTTCGGAGGATTTTTTCCCCGGCTTTGCAGGTTGAATCCAAAATCCCAGAGGCAAAGTCCGCCCAGCGTATTTTTCAATCAAGATTTGATGAGTATTTATTTGAGAAGGGTGAGTTGAACCGCTTCCGTATTGTCCGACCAAGGCTATGTTTCCCTTGTTTTCTTCGAGCAAATCAATCGTGCCCACAAAAGAATCAAGTCCGCCGGAAAAAAGCGAAACGACAGAGGGCAATTCTTCCCTTTGTTCGGGCGCGGGGTGTTTGATTGTATGGCGGGGACGGAATTTGAACGTCCAATCATCACCGGTTAAAAATCCAAGCATCTTTTCTAATACGGGTTGTGCTTCCTCCCATTTTGCAGGTTCGGCAACGGGCTGATGAAGAATAATCCGGCGAGTCCATCTGTCGGAGGCAAAAGATCGTTCGATTCTCAAGTCAGTCGTGTAAATGCTCATTGCAAAAATGAGTAAATCGAAGATCGTTTCATCCACTTTAAGACCGTTTTTCAATAATAGAGAAATGACGCGGTTAGCGGCTAATTTTGACTGCGCTTGATTGTCGAATTCGACAATCAAGCGCGGCACTTCGTGATTAATATTCGGAGCAAAATCATCATTTTCGCCGATTCGACAAATTACATTCCATCTCATTGTAAATCCTCCAGAAAAACGTATGCCTGTTCGTAAATATCGTTTATGATTTGTTGACTTTCGCTTCCGCCCCAATCGGTTCCGAGAATGTCATAATCACGAAAATCAAGTTGAATGGCTTCCACAATACATTCTTTAGCAATAGTTTCCAGTCGCAACGCTTCACTCGCAGAAACGGCACCTTCTTCGAGTCGCTTGCCAAGTTCTGATAACCAACGCTGAAAAACATATTCGGAAACGACTGTTTGAAAAGCCTTTTCGACCCCCGCTCCATCCATTTCATCAAGTCTGTCCACGCCGTCCGCCTCCACGCCATATTCCTCAAAAATGGAAACCAACGCCAAATCCACCGCCTTTCTCGCGGCAGACTCATCCAATCCGGCACCCGAAGGAGCTAGTTTATTCATTATTGCCGCCAAAGTCGCTTCAACGGATTGCCCCAAAATGTCGCGTAATCCGATTGATTCTAATGCGTCAGCAATGCCGTTCGTGGCTATGCGGGACAGAAAACCGATGACGCGCCCGGTAGCAATACGCCCAGCAGATGAACTCTGCGCGGCACGTCGTGCCCCGCCCCGTGCTTTCACATAGCTCCGTCCGGCATTAGCCAGTTCGCGTTTGCCACCCGTTTTGGTAAATCGCGTTAGGTTCGATTTAGCCTGTTGCCAAGGTTTAGAGATTTCGGGCGACACTTGTTCCCCGTTCGGCGGCGGCTGTTCTACATCAGGCGGATCTTTCTCATCCGGCGTAATTTCTGGCGGACGTTCATCCGGCAGATTATCATTAGGCAAAGGCTCGTTACCGTCGGGAAATGGCAAATCGTCATCGTCACCCTGCGCCCAATCAGGAAGCAGCGGCGTTTTGTCGCCCGGTCCGTCATTCGTTTTTGAAGTTCCCATCCAGAATTTATCTCCTATTTATTTTTTCTAATCTCGTTTTTGCGGTTTTGGCTAATTCCCGATTCCCGCCTACTTTCCATTTTTCTAAAAGTTCAATAACCGCTGGTTCGATTTCGTTATTTTCATACAGCCCGAGCAATTGCAAGACGACAACTGCCTGAATTGCCGATTCGGGCAGTCTTTTAAGGAACAGAATAAATTCGCTCCGAATTTCTTTGCGTGTTTTTGTTAAATCGAATAACCGTTGGAACGCTTGATTGTTTTTGCCGTATTCCTCTTCTTGTTGAGCGCGTTGCGTTAAATTTTCAAATAAAGAGGCGACATCGCCGAGACTAAGATTTTCGAGTTTTTTAAGGGCGTTATCCCTCACGGCTTGACTTTCATTGAGCAAAGCGGTCAGTATCTCTTGCGCTGTTTGGCTCATTCGATTAGCTTCGACACCTAGTGAAGATGAGAGCAAGTCGCGTGAAAAGAAGAAATAAGGACGCAGATCAACATCGCTGAGGCGTGGCTCCATCTGAAGCCATTCATCAATCCAAGGTTGGCTAAGCCAGAGTTGAAACTCACCTTCAAGTTTAGGCTGTATTTCGGGTGTTGAGGGAGTAGATTTCAAGCTAGTATTTTTGCCGTCGTCAGATTTACTTTCATTAGAAATCTTTTTTTCGTTCGATTTCGACTTTCCTTCTTCTTTGTCAACCCCGACGGTTTCAGATTCATTTTGATTTCGAGCCGCCCGTTCCATTGCAATGATTTCGCGCGGCTGTCCATTCTGTTCCGTCTGCAAATCGGCGAGCCGCCGAAATGATTCAGGCTTAAAGTATTCAAGAAGCATTAACTTAGCTAATACCCTTTGTTGAAGTTCCACTTTACGAAAGGTAGCCATTTCAAGACGCATTAGCAATGTATTGAGAAATCTTTTGCACTGGCGCGGATTTCCTTTTAACCCGGAAGCCAAGACTGGGGCAATCCGCCCAGCAATAGTTAGCTGTTCCTTGAGCGCATCTGGTAATTTTTCCCGAAATAATTCTTGGGCAATCGTCAAATTAAAATTTACTGCCGAAAAGTTTTCGGAGTTCGTTTTTATCGCGTGTTCTATCGCCTGATGGCGTTGTTCTTCACTAAGTTCGGAAGCTAAATCGGTAAAAAGTAATGCAATATAAGTTTCCATCGCGGCGCGTCCCAGAGGCGGAACTCTTACCGGAAATTGCACCAGCTTTTCCAGATAATCGCGACCGACTTCTGCTCTTTCGCCCGGCAGTTCCGGGAAACGCTTGCGAACAGCATATTTAACAAGATATTCATCGGCACCGAGAATAAAAGCTGTGTTTTTGACGAATAAAAACAACTTAATCGCTTCGAGCGTATCAATAATGGTATCTGGCAGGCATCGGTCGAGATCGTCAATGATAACCACCAATTTATTGATTTTCGATTCGTCAAGAAGTTCCGCGAAGTCCTTTCTGAATTCACGAATTTGACGGCGACGATTTGCTTCTTCCTCTTCTTCCTTCTTGCTTTTTTCTTCGATTGCGTCCTTTAATTCCGCAAACTTAGCTTCCTTCGCATTGCCTTTAAGTTGGCTGAATATGGAAAGAAAATCCCAACCCCCACTTGCTACAAGTGGGGCGATTCCGGTTGAAAGACCGAATACAATTTTTCCGACACCGGCGGCGAGTTTGAATCCATTAACACGCTTGAGAAGTTTCTTGATTTTGTCGTGGACTTTCGGCAAAATCTTTTGATGATTCAGAAGTTCTTCCAAAATCGAACCCATCAAAGCGGTTTTGGCGTTTTCGTAGTCCTCGAACAGCCACCCGTTAAATGAAAGAACAATTACGCCTTCATCTTCCTCCAATTGTTTTTGAACTATTTTCAAAAGGCTGGATTTTCCGCCGCCCCAATCACCATAAACTCCGATAGTTGCGGGTAATAAATCGTTACGTTTAATTATTGAAACAACGGCGTTCGCCAAATGCTCAAATCCGAGTAAATCTACATCAGTTTCATTGTCAGACCACATATAATTTTTTTGTTTGTTAAATTAGCCGTTTTGTAAAAACAAAATAGGTTAGCTTAAGTTTAATTCCCCAATATTCTTAAATAGGTTTCCAACCGGTTATAAAACTGCCCCTGTTTCTACACTCGTAAAACCTTCATCATTTTTTGTTAGCCGGTAACGGTTAGCAAAACTTTCCTGCACATCGTCTTGATGTGAAACGATAATTACCCGTCCATTCTGAAAAATGTCGGTCAGTCGGCTTAATTCATTGACCATCAAAACTCGATTTTTATCGTCGAGCGCACCGAAGCCTTCGTCAATAATTAATGTATTGGCAATGTTTTGACCGCTTGCCGATTGTCCGATTGCGACCGCTAAACTAACGGCAGTTAAAAATTTCTCACCACCACTGCAATATTCGACTTGCCTTTGTTCGCCCGTGGTAAAATCGCGGACGAAAATTTTCATTTCCTTTCCGCTGTCTTCTAGCTCGAGTTGGAATTTTCCATTGCTTAAAGCCTTTAATGTTTTGTTAGCATTTTCGCTGATTTTCGTTTTTGCTTCGTGAACAACTTTCGTTTCCAAACCGTCTTTTCCCAGAGCTTTAACCAGTTTTTTCCAAATCTCAAAATCTTCTTTAACTGATTTCATTTCAACGCTTTTCTCGTCGTAAAGTTTTTTGTCCGCTGTCATTTTGCGGCAGTTTTCTTCCGCTACGCTGAATTGTGCTTTAAAAGCCTTGATTTTTTCGACAATTTCATTTAATTCCATTTGAACCTCAGAAATTTCGCGCCAATGAATCTGCGGAATTTCTTCAAGCTCTTTGGTTTTACCTTCAATTTGAGTTTTGAATATCACCTGACGATTTCGCGCCTCGCCCAAATTTTTATGTTCAATTTCGATATTCCGCAAGTCGTCTTTGTTACGCCGCAAATTGTTAAGTTCCGTTTCGTCCAGCAACGAAGGATGATTCTGCCATTTATCGGAAATTTGACTTTGTGATCTTATTAAATTGATTTCTGTTTGCTTTTTTCGTTCGTCAAGTGAATTTAGATATTGATTGTGATTTTTCAAATTAGATTCGTTTTGAGTTTTCAATTTTTCCCACTTTTCAACATTTGTTCTTATGTTTTTGGTGTTTTCCTTTGCAACTTGGAATTTACTCTCAAAATCTGCAATTTGATTTTTCATTACGGAAAAATTTTGACGATTTTTTTCGCGTTCTTCATCGGTATAAAAAGTAATTATCTGCGATTGACAAGTTTCAATTTTAGTTTTGAACCCATTTTCGCTGATTAAAAGTTCCTGAAGTTTCGCTTTATCACTTTTGAGTTGATTTTTGATTGTCAAAATTGCTTCATTCGTATCAGAAAGATTTCCATTTAATTCAAAATTTTCTTGCTTAAATTCCTCAACTTTTCGTTCAGCTTCCTCATATTCTGTGGTTAATTTAAGCCTGACTTCATCACGTTTTAACTCATTTCCGCAAGTCGGGCATTCATCTTTATCTAATACCTTCTGACGATTTTCCAACCTGTCCGACCAGATATGAACATTTTTGCTGCAACGGAGTAAATGAGCCGTTAATTTTTCCCTTTCCGATATTTTCTCGTTAGCTTGATTTTCTAGTTCAGTCAGTTGCTCTTTCGTTTCTGCAAGGATGAAACGGATTTCCTGTAAATTTCGGCTTGCCTCACTTATTTGGCTTTCGAGATTTTCAATTCGTGCAATTTCATCAAGCATTTGCTTGAGTTTGTCAGACTCTGATTTAGCCAAAGAAAGATGAGTTTCAATTTCAAGAAATTCACTTTTCGCTTTTTCATAATCAGTCAAGTATTTGGTTAAATTATCGGAAATAATTTCCTGTTCGGAATTTAACTGAGTGATTTTTTGCACGGAACTTTCAAAATCTTTTTCAATTTTTAGAAGCTCATTCTTTTCGCGCCAGACATTTTCGATTTGCAACAAACTTTCTTTTAATTCAATGAAATAACAGTATTTTTCTTCAACCTGTGTAGCTTTCGCAAAGATCACTTCGTCTCGGATTTGTTGAGCTTTGATTTCTTCGATCTGCGCCTTTAATTTTTGTGCTTGTTTCGCATTATCAAATTCCTTTTGTTTAGCGGAATTATCTTTTTCGAGAATTTCGAGTTCTTTGCCTAAGCCTCTAACTTCTCTTTCCTGATTTTTAATTTCGGTTGCTGAAGGATTTTCCAAACCTTCAAGTTTTTGTTTAAGTTCTCTTAATTTTATGTTGACAAGCCTTTGTCTTTCTCTAGCCTTTTCAGTTAGCTTGGTGTAAATCTCAAGTTGCAGTAGTTCAAGAAAGATTTTGCGTCTTGGAGTTGGTTCTTCACTTATAAACTTATCAGCACCACCCTGCCTTAATAGAACTGATGAAACAAAGGTTTTATATGATATTTTTAAATTCTGTTTAACCCAATCGTCAACATCATCGTTTTTTGTTGCCCAATTTACTCCATTCCAAAATTTCACACTTCGGGTTACTGTTGATTTTCTCGGCAAATCAACAGTAACCTGATAATCGTTTCCGTGAAGAGCAAATTCGATAAAAATTTCGGCTTTATCAGCTTTGTCGTGAATCAATTTGGCGAAATTTGATGCGCCGCCCCGATGCTGACGGTAAAAAGCCATTGTTATCGCATCAAACAAAGTGCTTTTGCCCGCGCCATTGCTGCCTTGAATAAGCCAAAGATTTTTGTCGGCAAAATCAAGTTCGACAAAATCGTTTTCTGCTTCGCCGGATAAATGTCCGAGAAATCCTTTTGTTCTAATTTTTTTCAAAAGCATCATCTACCTCCAAAATCAACTCGTCCGCCCGTTTAATGAGTTCCGCTAAATCCTTATCTTCACCAAATTGGGCTTCAAGAAATTGATGCACGGTATCTTTCGGATTATACGGATTATCAAACTCGCTAACTTCAACAAATTGAGCATCTTCCCGAAGAAGATTGCGACGAAAACGAGGAAACAATTCCTGCGCCCGCCGAGTCAAAAAAACCGTGTCGTCATCGGCGGAATATCGCAGATTTAAATTGCCGTAGGTTATTTCGCGGTATGTATATTTCGCAGCAAATTCTTCAAATTCTTCTGATAAAATCGTAATTTCATCGAAACGATTGCAATTAACCGGAACTTTTTCGACCGTTGTATCTTTGGTTTGCTCATTAATTTCAACCAACAATACGAATTTTTCATCTTCTCTTTCACCTAAATCCATCCGGTCAAAACTGCCGCTATACCAACACGGAACGGGCGATTTTTCGATTTCCTGACATTTATGAATATGTCCGAGAGCGATATAAGACGCTTTTTGTGGAAGACAATTCGAGGCGAGCGAAATATCTTCGTTGTAACTTGCTTCTTTCGGCGTTCCCGAATAATTTACGCCAATAATTTGCAGATGTGTGGCGAAAACTGCTGGTTTTGCCACGTCAATCATTTCATCAATTTTACGAATAGAATCGGCTAAAGTATCGCTGAGAAGTTTGTTTCTTTCACCTTTTCCGATAACGTCTGATGCAGCAAATTTACCGATTTCTTCCAAAACTTCGCGGTCTGGATAGGGCAAAAGGAAAAATTGCACTCCATTGATTTCAAATTGCGTGAAGCCTTCGGCAACGTGAAGGCGTTCGGATTTGCCGCTTTCGAGTTCGAGAAAAGTTTTCATCAATCTGAAATGATCGCGGTAATCGTGATTGCCGGGAACAAGAACAACGTGGCAGCCATTATCAATTATAACTTTCATTTTTTCCGCCAAACGCTTACTATTTTGGTGAAGTTTGTCACGCGAAACGCGCTCGAAAATGTCGCCGACGACCAACAAAACGTCAGCTTGTTTTTCACGGACGATTTCGTATACGCAGTCAACCTGCGCGAAAAGTTCATCGGTGCGGTCAATGCCGTTCCAGCTTCCGCCTAAATGCCAATCGGATGTGTGAACTATTTTCATAATTTATTGATATCCTCCGTCGAAACGTCTGAAGATATGTGATCGCGCTTATCCGCCCAAGGATTCATCGGCATCTTAACCAGCATTGGCTGACGAAAAGTCGGTTGCCAGACGAGTTTTTCCTTGTTGGAAAGTTTCACGGCTTTTTCCTTGGTTGGTTTTTCCAGAACAGACCAAATTTTATCGGATAATTCCGCCGAGCCGGTGCGTCCAAGTGCGCGAATTGAAGCCATTTCGACTACTTTATTGGAAACTTGTGAAGCCATTTGTTGCGCTCCGAGAAGAATTACACCTTGACTCCGCATTTCAGTTGCGACCTGTTCGAGAAGCTGTGTTAGTTCGTCTTTTGCACCGCGTGGCGCAAAGCGGTTAAGTTCGTCGAGCATAATCACATAGCGTAAATTGGGAACTGCCGTAGCAGATTTTCGGGATTGAACAGCTTGCTTCAAAATCGAACCGACGACAAATCTTTGCAAAGAATATGGTATTTGCGAAATGTCTATAACTTGTGGCGGTGCGGTTTTATTGCGGGCGATTTTCATTGGATTTCCTTGCTTGGCTTCCTTCGGAAAGATATTTTTACCTTCGTCTAAAACTTTCCATAAACGGCGATAAACAGCCCACCAAGTTCCTGCTCCGTAACGAGCATTTACATTAGTCGTTCCCATCCACTCAAGCAAATCTTTCCAGTTTGTCCAGTCAGGTTTCAGTTTTTTGCCGTCTTTTTCGGTAATATCTGCTACGATTTCGCGCACGAGAGCGGTCATATTCGCACTTAAATTATCGTCCTCCGAAAAAATAAAAAGCATGGATTCTTCATTCAAAACATCTTGTAGCGACCAAGAATACTCTTTTGAATTGCACCCGTGAACGGGCAAATCCTGAGCGGTGTAAAATTCGGCATCGGTGAATGGTTCGGGAGCAATACCCAACGCTTCCCAATCTGCTTCGTGTTCGTTACTAAATCGAGTATTTTTGCGGTTAAGCCACATTAAATCTTCGCCTTTGACATTCAAAATAATCGGCACGATATGAAAAGGTCTCCCGTCTTTTTTTGAGACCTCCGCCTTTTTCTGCAAAGATTTGATAGTAGTCAAAAGAAAAGTCGTTTTTGTGCCGACACCAGCCATTCCATTGACGTTTAAATGTCCGCCGTTCTCGCCCAAAAGGTAATCAAGGTCAATCAAACCGTTTCCGGCAAATTTCCGCGCTCCGTTCTTTAATAAACCTATAGGCATCGGACGCGACATTTCATCGAACCCGTAGGCGATTTTTGCTTCCGCTTCGCCGCCGAGAGAAACAATGCTTCGCTCAATCGGCGGAGTCGAAATTTCCGGCTCAATTCGTAAAACCTGTGCGTGTGCGTAGGTAAAACCTTCATTGTTATATTGTGGCTCAAAATCAACATCGCCGTCGGCAATATCGTATTCTTCGGTCATATCGGCACGGCGGCTGGTTCGTCTGATTTCGTCAATGACTCCGTAAAACTTAATGTTTTCGCCGCCCGTAATGCTTTCCGAAAACACTATTTGATTTTCTTCCAGCACAATTCCGCGCTTCGCCCAAAAATAAAAATGGTTGGGCGTAGCTTCAAAACGAATCGGCGCGGCAATTCTTCCGACTGCTTCGACAGTTGAGCCGGTTTCCTTATTTACCGTTTCGGTTTTAATTTCGCTTTCAAAAACATCTTTCATAAACTTCCCTCTCGTTATAAATTCGTCAGACGATAAAACTTATTTTTCAGATAATTAGGCGGACAAAAGAGTGCACCCAACGATTCTTCGGCACGAACAATCGGTTCAAGGCTGATATTCATTCGCCGATAATTTTGTTGCCGACAGCGGTATTCGTAAATGGTTCGTGTCAACTGATTTATAAAATCCTTGCCCGCCGAATTTATCTCATTTTCTCCGTAGCCTTTAGCTGTAAACCATTTTTGCGAAACTTCAATCCGAACAATACCCACATTCGGTTCGATAGTACAAAAAGGGAAGTTGGCTGCATCAGCA
>DAORIL010000036.1:0-19626 GCA_035438525.1 Pyrinomonadaceae bacterium | reverse complement strand
TTGCCAAAAATCAACTGTTCGACGGGTATAATCAACGCCTTCGTAGTGGGAAAACATAGTTGATTCGCTAATTATATGACCCTGGAGCCAAACATCGGCTTGAATCATCGCACCAATAAAAAGATCTTTTGCCCGGAGTGTTTTTTGATTTACCAAAATCTCAAGTTCAAAATCACCTAAGTCCAAATACAGCCAATAAAGATCGCTTCCCGAAAAAGGATTGCGGAGTGAGTTAAATGAAATAAGTTCACCGCACAAACTCCAGTCATTTTCAGGTTTGCCCAGTGTTTCAGATTCATCCGTGGCGGATTTCCAATATTTTTCGCCTTTTTCGATAACTTTAGCTTGATAAGCTAATCCGCACAAACCAATATTGAGGGAAGTATTTTGAAAATTTTTTGCGCTGACTTCGGTTAAATTTTGCAGTTCAAATAAAACTTCGGTTTCTGTATCTTCAATAAAACCGTGGACTAATGCTTCACCCTCTTCGTCAAATTCGGTCATTAACCAGGGATTTATCCGTTGTCTAAAGCGGGCACGAAATCCGGGACGGCAATCCGCATGAAAAACTTCGCCGGTTTCGGATTCATAAAGCACCGTCCAGACCTCCAACCCCTGACCCATTCGCCAGCATCGTCCGTGAAGCACACCTTTCTTGCGTGCCAAAAGCGAGGCTTCTCCTCGTTTTCCGACATCTTCTGCCAAATTATTAAAGGCTTTTTCGTTTGGAACTTCTAAGCCGATTGCGTCAAAAACAATTTCCATAAATTATTTTTTGGTTTTTGGTCTTTGGTCTTTGGTATCTGCCGAATCCTCCAGAACCAGATTAAAAAATCCCTCCGTTGTCTTTTGTCCCTTATCCCTTTTCCAATTGCCTTCTCTGACCATTTCGGCAAACAATTCAACATCATAATGCGCTTCACGCGACATTTCTTCACGAATTTCGTGCAAAACTTCCAAAAATTTTGGTCGACGATACATACTTTAATTAATCGTAAATCTTAAATCGTGAATGGTCAATCAAGTTTAGGAGGTATGAACCAAAAATTCAGGTGTTACAATGGTAGGAACAAAAAAACCAGCGGCAGTATTAAAAAGCCGGATTCGCGCTTGTTTGCGGACATTTGCCAAATACCCGAAATTCCAAGTCACTAAATAGTCAATTTTATGAAACGAAGCAAGTGCAACGTGAATTGCATCTGCCATAAATTTTCGATGAAAAATCCCACGGGTAATGTAACCTTCGGCTAAAATTGCTACCTCTTCGGCTAACTCTATTTGCTCAATCGGCTCAATCAATTTTAAATAACCGGTGCGGTGCGGTTCAGGAATTCGCTCGATTTCGCGTTGCACCAAAATTGAAACATACGGCTGATATTCAAAAAGCTCATGTTCCCACCAACGAATCGTCAGATCACGGCGAAAAGGCTCGCCATTGTCGAGATATGCGCCAATCACCGAGGTTTCTAAATATAAACTAAGTTTCATTTTTCCAATATTTTAGCCCGTTCACCGTATAAATATTTTACACGATTAACGGGCAAATTACATTTTTTGCTAAAATTATTTTTTTACCGGAACAAAAGTAACTTTAGAGTTTTGGAAATCAAAAGTCAAACGGTAATTTTTCAAGAAATTTCCGCCTAAAATTCCGGCTTGTTCAAAACCTGACGCTTCATTAATAACATCCAGATCCAAAGCAATCGCTTTGACGCTCTCCCGCGTATGAGTCCCAAAAGTAACTTTTGGCAGGATATAAGAAGAAACATTTTCGGTCACCCCTGCAGCCCCAACCACACGCATTTTTTCTGCGATTGAAAATTGACTCATTTCTTTAGTATTGGCTATATCCGAAGAAATTACTGAAATACTGGCTCCAGTATCAACAATAAAGTTTAATGGAATTTCCATTCCTGAAAGCTGCACCTCGCCGCTTAAAAAACCGCTTGAAGTAAGTCGTAAAGGCAGCGCGATTGATTCTTTTTCAAAACTGGCAACTGATTCATTATTTTTCTTGGTTAAAGTAAAAGTCGAAGTTCCATAATCAACCGTAGTCAAAAATTTTGAAATTAAAGATAAACCGATATAACCATCAACTCTTTCACCATCATCGTGGAATTTCCGGATATAAACCGGAACATTCCGAACTCTGGAATCACCAATGCTGACTGTATTTAAAAAACCATAGACGATTTCAAATTTTCCGTCTCCACCAACTGCCCGTGCCGTTCCGCCTTTAGAAATCGGTTTGATTTTCATCTTTTGGGCAGTTTCCTGAGAAATTACCGAGATGCCTGAGCCGGTATCCAAAACAAAGCGCAATTTATCCTCTTTACCATTTACCTTAACTTCGATAATCGGACGATCCCGCAAAAGTTCGATCGGAACTATTGTTCTTTTGGTGTTTGAATCTACTTTATAAAGTTCTTGTTTATTGCCTAAATAACGCAGGAAATCAATCAAACCTTTAATTCTGGCACGCCGTTCAAGATCAGATTTTGGAGAAACACTGAGAAATTTATTATATTCGTCCGCTGCTTCTTTATATTTTTCGGCTCTGGCAAGAACCTGGGCTAAAGAGAAAATAATATCGCAGTCATCAGAAGAAAAATACTCTGCACGCTCTAGTCCCACGAGACCTTCTTCAATCCGGTTCTCATAAAAACTGAGCATTCCATATCCATACCAAGCCAAAGGCTCCTGGTTATCGAGAGTCCATGCCCGATTCAAAACCGCTAAAGAATCCTTAAAGTTACCATTATTGAGTAAAACCATTCCGATCAAAGCCAAGGCACGGGCGCTTTTCGGATCATTTTTGGCAACGTCAAAGGCTAAATTGTAAGATTCAATTAATTTTCTCTGTTTGAGATAAATATGGCTCAGGACAAGTTTAGCTTTGGCATTGGTCGAATCTTTGTCGATTATATCTACCAAAATCTTTTCCGCATCCAAAAGATTTCCCTTGCGAACAAATTTTTCGGCTTGTTTGATTAACTCTTTGGGATTTTTAACATCCGGCTGCCGGACCTCATCATTTGCCCATCCAATCAGAGACAAACATAATAAAATGATACTAATCCAAGTAAAACGGAGAACCCGTTTCGATTGGAAAGGAAATTGAATCCTTGTTGCTAACTTCATAACGACTCCTTTCCTGCTTGTTCTATTTGAGAATTTCCCCTGTTTTGAGCGACCAGAGCACTAAATCCATTTCGTCAAAATCAATTTCGACCTGTTGGGCAAATTCCTTTAACTTGTTTTCAATTGCCAGGTATTTAGTTCGAGTATTAGGCGGCGTTGGCTCATCAATAAAGCCTAATTCGGCCAAACTTCGCAAAATATGTTTATCTAAAATCGCATATCCTTTTAAGCCGATATTTCTTAAAAAATGGCTTGCTTCTTTATAACCCAAGCCTTTAATCCTTTTTTCTTTGACTAACCAATCGCGTCTTTCCAAATCATTACCGAAACTGTTTAACTTCTTACGCAATTGCATCCCGCAATGTTCCTGCAAAAAATCCCGCGAGGCGACAATGTAGCCTGCCCGTGCCCGCGGATAACGATGCTTGCCGACCAAAGCGTTCATCAACTCTTCATGATCGCCTGTCAATAAAATTGACCTGACCGCTTCAATTGAACGCAATCCCATCCGAGCCGAACAGCCTCCTGTAAAGAAGCAAAAAACCATTTCTTCCCAAAGTTTTTCATCGCTCCCTTCTTGCCAAATAGCTTCAAATTCTGCAAGTTTCGTGCGAATATCTTCGCCTCTGGCAGAATGTATTTCTTTAACTTTTTCGATGGTGACGGGTTCTCTTTCTTTTTTCACAAATAACTGGATTTTTCGCTAGTTTAGGAGTCTTGGAAAGGCTTGTCAATTATTTTTTTAATTTTATCCAATATTATGGACAAAATTCAATTTTATGTTCAAATATGGTGATTTTATAATAAATCCATTAATTCTATTTCAATGAAAAAATGCAATTCCATAGTGTCTTTTTTCGATGAGCAAAACTTATTTAACCAATTTAATTTTGGAATTGGGACTTGATTAAGGCAAAAAAAAGCAAGTTTCAATTACTCGCTTTTCACTTTAAAAATATTGTAGATTTTTGTTTTTATTAAAGCCACTTGGCGGACTTGAACCGCCGACCTACTGATTACGAATCAGTTGCTCTACCAACTGAGCTAAAGTGGCATGTTTAATGCCGAATTTGAAAATATACGAATCTCAGGCGCATAATGTCAAGCAACAGAGTAACAAATGTCTAAGAAAATCACCAATCCAAACATTTTTGCCATCAGCCAAACAACCATTTCTGATCTCAAAAACGATTGGCAAAAGGTGCTACAAAAATATTGCGCCGATACGACAAACGTTGACGAAATCATTCAAATCTTAATTGATAAATATTCCGAAAAACATCGCGCTTATCATAATTTGAGTCATATCAATTATTTGCTTAAAGAGGCAAAAAAGTTTGATTTTGCTGATGCCGATGCCATTTATTTTACGACTTGGTTTCACGATGTAATTTATGAACCAAAAAAAAGTGATAACGAAATTGAGAGCGCAAAACTTGCGGCCAAATTATTGCAGAAATTAATTTTACCGGAAGAAACTATCACAAAAATTGAGCAAATAATTTTGGCTACGCAAACTCACTCCGCTGAAAATTTAGACGAAGATGGTAAAATTTTTCTCGATTTAGACCTTTCGATCTTAGGCGCAGATCAAGAAATTTATCAAAATTACAGTCGCGCAATTCGCCAGGAATATTCTCACGTTGAATATTCTTTATATCGGTGCGGACGCAAAAAAGTTTTGGAGAATTTTCTCAAACGCGAAACGATTTTTTTTACAGAAAATTTGCGTGAAAGATTTGAAAATCAGGCTCGTCTCAATTTGGCAAACGAAATTAAAGAGTTATCATAGTTTTGGAAAAAAGATTTGCCCGCTAAATATACGAAAAGGCGCGAAAAATAAAATTGATTTATTTTAGCGAATTTCGCGTGTTTCGCGGGCAACAAATTGTTTTTATGCAAAAAATAAACGTAATTGGCGGCGGATTGGCTGGAGTTGAAGCGGCTTGGCAAATTGCCGAAAGAAACAGCAAAGTTAAACTTTACGAAATGCGTCCCGTCACCCAAACGCCAGCGCATCGGACAGATAAATTAGCCGAAATTGTCTGCTCAAATTCGCTCAAATCGGATGAAGTCGGAACTGCCCCATATTTACTCAAAGAAGAATTGCGGCGCGGAAATTCATTGGTAATGAAAGCCGCCGAAGTGACCAAAGTTCCGGCAGGGGCGGCGCTTTCGGTTGACCGAGGGAAATTTTCCGAATTTATTACCGAAAAACTCGAACAACATCCGAATATCGAAATTATCCGCGAAGAGATCACTAAAATTCCGACTGATGAAGTTTCGATCATTGCCACTGGTCCGCTCACATCTGAAGCTTTAACTGCTGACATCATGCGTTTTACAGGCGACGATCAGCTTTATTTTTATGATGCGATTGCACCGATTGTAGCAGCGGATTCAATTGATATGAGCATCGCTTTTAAAGCTGCCCGTTACGGCAAAGGCGGCGATGATTACATTAATTGTCCGTTTAATAAGGAGCAATACGATGTTTTTTATAATGAATTGATAAACGCTAAATCTGTGCCGTTGAAGCGTTTTGAGGAAACGAAATGGTTTGAAAGCTGTTTGCCGATTGAAGAAATTGCCCGTCGTGGCGAAGCAACCTTAAGATTCGGTTGTATGAAGCCGAAAGGCTTGCCCTTGCCCGCAACAGGACGCGAAGCTTACGCCTGCGTCCAACTGCGTCAGGAAAATTTAATGGCGGATGCTTATTCGTTAGTCGGATTCCAAAATCATTTGCGTTACGGTGAGCAAAAACGGATTTTGCAACTGATTCCGGGTTTAGAAAATGCCGATGTGTTGCAATACGGGCAAATTCACCGGAATACTTACATCAACTCACCACAAGTTTTGGATGCTACTTTGCAAACTAAAAATCAGCCAAATTTATTTTTTGCGGGACAAATTACCGGAGTCGAAGGTTATGTTGAATCGGTTGCGACCGGCTGGCTGGCTGGAATTAATGCAGTTAAGTTGGTAAATGAACAAAACCTTGTAACTGCGCCGATCACAGGAGCAATCGGCTCGCTTTGCCGATACGTTTCAAATGCGGAAACCAAGAATTTTCAGCCAGTTAATATTACTTTTGCTTTGCTTGAGCAACTGCCGGTAGAGTTACGAAAAAAATACCGCAATAAACGCGAACGCCACGGAATTCAGGTAGAGATGGCTTTGGAAGATTGGAATAATTGGTTAAAAACTTTGTAACTTGTCACAAAACACACAAAAGTAAATAAGCTTTTTGTGTTTCTTGTGCTTTTACGGCTGAACTTCCTTTAATCTTGCGTGTCGATATAGGGACATCTTTCGCCAAGCAAGCCTTGACTCAAGATCAAGCCAACCCACAAGAAAATTGTGATAAAGGAAAATCCCCAACCAAAATTGGCGACGGTTTCGTTAAAGATGACTCCGAAAAATACTACAATGAGTCCAATTAACGAAAAACGGAGGGCGCCTCGTTTTTTGCGTTCGATGCTTTCCAACCAGTTTATCCGCGTGACTTCGGCCTCCATATAATCATCGTCACTGTTAAGTCGGGAAAAATACTCGTTTTCGCCGCTCGCCCACCGTTGGAGCGCATTATTTTCGGCAAAATAAGCTGCAGACGCAAAATGATGAATGACGTGAGCGATTTTACCTTCGCGCAGGGCAATTTCGGCTAACCCCCGCACTGAACGAAAACTTTCAGTTTTAATGGTAAGTGTTCTATAAAAGGTTTTAGATGCTCTTTTCCAATTTCCATATTGAAAATAGCTTTCACCGATTCGCGTCAATAGATCCGTGTCATTTCCTGCTTTTGATTCAGCTAAATGTAAGGCAGCATTAGCTCTGTGTGCAAGTTTTTGATTTCGTTCCAATCCGGCGTAGGAATGCAAACAACGCGCAAATTCATAAATCAACCAGGCATCATTCGGATTAAGGAGAAGGGCACGGCGAAAAGTTTCTAAAGATTGCAAAAGGTTTCCCGAAACTCGTAATTCATTAGCCAATTGACGCAAATCCTCAGCTTTTTCCGATTCTTCTAAAGTTACATCTTTAGCTGCACGCTTACTTTTCAAAGTTCGGTCAGGATTTTGGAATTCATTTACTGAATTTTCCAAAACTTCCATTGAAGGAATCCGGGCAAATTCAGCTTTCATCAAAATTTCTTTCGGCTCTTTCAAATAATCACGTAATTCCAAAGAACGATTATCCAAGACATCATTTGGAACTGCCGAAAAAAGTTTATTGACCATTTGGCGATAATCTTCACCACCGGAGGCAAAAACAAAGCGTAAACCTTTGCCCTGGACCGAGGTTCGATAGCGATAAAAGACATTTCCGCCTCGTTTAAGTGCACGCAGAGCTTGAGTTTCAATTTGTTCGATTTGAGAAATTTTGATTCGTCGTGGTTTTCCGCTTAAAAATGCCCATAGAGTCGGAATAAATCCCGTCCGAAAAACGCTTTTGCCGTCACAAACAATACGGTCTTTCCAAGCCAAAAGTGGAATTACTAACCAACTCAACCCAAACAAAATTAAGGCGGCGAAGTCATTTTCTAAATAAACCAAAAAGCCTGTAATAAAGCTTGTTAAAAAGAATGCAACAAAATAGCTGTTGAGTGAAACACGGATATTGACCAAATTTGGAGAAAATTTGTTTGTGAAAGTAGTTTCGGCAGTGGAAACTCTGGAAATGCTCGCTCTCGCGGTTTGTGCCACTTTTTACGTCCTTAATAATTTAATATGTGTAATAGAAATAACTAATTCCGCCGATATTTTCAAATTATTTTTGTTAAAAACGAAAAAAAAGCGAAAAGTCCCAAGTTTAAAAGTCCCAGGTCTCAAGTTCTACTACACTTGAGACCTGATTGAACTAATTAACTTACAAACTTTCGCTTTATAATTTCCGTCTATAATCTACAACCACAATTTTGTTTGCCGTTTGAGATTTTGAGACTTTAAATTCAAACCTTACGATGGAAATGCAGGTGTTTCTTCTTTAATCTCCGCAGCTTTTGCCGGATCCAAAGATTGAAGTTTTTCTTTAGCTTCGCGGGCGGTTTGCGAAAGTGGAACAGCTTTACCATCCGAATCCTTTAATTCGCTCGCCTTTTTAGCTAAATTGTAATATGCCTCAATTGCTTCGGGCTTTTTGCCTTGTTTTTCGTAAATTCCGGCTATTGCAAAATTTAACGTATCTTTGGAAATTACCGAATCACTTGCTCCGGCTAATTCCTGATAAAGTGCGACCGCTTCATCCAATTTGCCATCGCCTTGCTTAGCCTGAGCTAGCGCAAATTTTGAAAGTGAGCCGACTTCCCCGCCTGATTTTGCCAAACCTTCGAGCGTTTGGATAGCAGCCGGACGGTCAAGGCTGATTCGGGCCACAGCGGCTAAATATTTAGCTTTTTCGCCAACTGCACCACCATATTGAGCAGCGACCGCGTCAAATTCCGCAGCAGCGGCTTCTGCCCGCTCTTTTTCGGTTTTGAAAACCTTACCCTGATAACCAGCCGGAATCGGTTGTGTCGTGACTGTAGCCACTGACGTTTCGATCGCCTTACCGAGCGCAGTTTGCGCCGCACTACTTGAACGGCGATTCCAGGTATAAATCAAACCAATCAAAACGGCTAAAACGGCAACTGCCGCGATTACATAAAGAATGTTTTTACCTTTTCCTTCAACTTTTTTGCTTAATTCAACGATTTGTTTATTCGTTTTTTCCTGAAAAGCGTCTTGATAAAAAACGGGTTCTTTTGGTTTTTGTTCGGGAGTAGCCGAAACTTCTTGTATTCTTTTCTTTCTTGCCATTATTTCCTTGCAATATTTCGCTCCATAGAGCGTTCTGTTAATAATTTCGAGATTAGTCGAAAAGGTAAAATTTATCGTAAAAGCCCGAAAATGACAAGTTTGAAAAAAAGTTTACTTTTTATGGAACAAAATTCTAAAATTGGTGTCTAAGTAATTAGTTCGCCAAAAAAGCGGATGAGCAATTTGAAATTCTCGATAGACGGGAAGGTAAAGGTAAGTGATGTTCTTCAGTAAGTCAATCACATTTGACCAAGAAGACCTAGGAGAAGCTGCACTGGTGGCTAACTCAACCTCTGTCTATTCAGCCATCGAGAATGAGTTCATTGAAAGATTAAAAGCGGGCGAGGCAGCAGCCTTTGACGAATTGGTAACGCATTATTCAGCAAATATTTACGCGCTGTTATTACGTTTGACCGAAGACGAAGAAGAAGCTCGCGATTTAACCCAGGATACTTTTTTGAGTGCGCTGCGGGCGATTAAAAATTTTCGCGGCGATGCTGATTTGAAAACCTGGCTTTACCGAATTGCAGTCAATGAATCGCGGAATCGTTTTCGCTGGTGGAAACGCCGAAACAAAAGTTCGATCATCTCTTTGGATGCGGATAGTGCTTTTAGCCAAACTCCTTTGAGCGAAACAATTTCTGATTCGGCAAAAAATCCTGAAGATGAAACTTTGCAGCGTGAACGCGAACGAGCTTTGCGAAAGGCTCTCAGCGAATTGCCGACCAATTTTCGCGAAGTCATAGTTTTACGAGACATAGAAGGTTTGAGTTACGAAGAAGTTGCAGCGGCTCTTGACACAAATGTCGGAACGGTTAAATCGCGCATCGCCCGTGGACGCGAAGAATTGCGAAAGAAATTATCAGGTTTTTGAAAAACAGTGATTAGTGGTGAATGGTGAATGGTGAGTGAATAATTTTTGAAGATTCAATCACTAATCACTAATCATTCACCACTCACCACTAATAAAGATCGAATGATTGTCCCGCCCCGGTTTCATTTTGAAGACACAACTTATACGGTGCCAAACGGGAGTTAAAGGGTTCAATTGAGCGAAAGTTTGAGAGGATTTAATGATTAAAATTTTCAGCAATTGTTTGAAAGACCAGCAATAACGTCAGTTGTTGGAAAGATTAATCAGTAAAACCAATCAAAGAAAAGCGTTGTTTCCAAAAGCGTTTTATTTTGCGGAAACAGCCGGGGTCGGACAGTCATTCGATTTTGGATTTGGGATTTCAAATTTGGGATTTTAACAAAGACCAAAAACCAAAGACCAGTTAAAACAATGAAATGTGAAGATTTACAATTAAATATCCCCTTTTACGCGGAAGGCGAGCTGACTGCGGAAGAATGTTCTGAAATAGAAGAACATCTCCCGACCTGTCCCGTCTGTCGTGTAAAAATGTCAGAATTTCATAATATTAGCAACGATTTACGGAGAATGACCGCACCCCAAATGCCGGCGGATTTACTCTATGCAGTCAGAAGTTCATTAGCGGCGGAATTAAATTCTCCGCAACCTCAACCTTGGTTTAACTTTTCCGAAGATTTTCGTGATTGGCTGCAATTTCGCCTGATGCCTTATGGCGTTGGAACAGTAGTTTCACTCTTTTTAGTATTTGCGTTTTTTATTAGTTTGAATTCAACCAGAGAAAGCACTGACAAAGTAATCGAAACGGCGAGAATCAATACAAATCGTGCAGTTCCAGTAACAAATGTTGATTCGGATAACCAAATTTCTTATTCAAAACAGGATTACGCCGCTTTGCGTGTTCCCGTTTCGAGCGAATCGCCAAGTTTGAATCCAAACGGGGCATTACTAAATCTGACTAAATCATTTGTAGGCGGAAAAATGAAGGACAATGGAGTTACTTTTGTCGCTGATGTTTTTCAAGACGGTTTGGCACAAATAACTCAAATGGTCGAAGCTCCGCGCAGCCGCCAATCAATGGAAGATTTGTCGAGAGCTCTCGAAAACGATCCGGCTTTTGTTCCGGCTGATCTGGATAACCGTTCAAACAAAATGCAGGTTGTTTTCAGAATTCAAGTTGTGGATGTGAACGATAAACCTGCCAAAAAGAAGTCTCCTGTCAAATAAATTAACCCTTTAAATCCTCACACCTCTTTCAATTTTGGATTTGTGATTTTGGATTTTGGATCTTCTTCCAATATTCACATTTCTCAAATCTTTGACTATTCGTTAAAATAAAATCTGCTTTATTTTCAATTTTTCAAGGGGTCAACAAGGATGGGTAAAGAAAAAACATTTCAAGATAATTTTAGTGAAGTTTTAAAAACAATCGAAACACAAACAGCAAGTTTTTTTGAAGGTGTAGCCGAAAGTTTTGTCGGAAAAGCTGACACTCTACGCGATGGAACGGAATTTCATCCGGTCGAATTGCCGCGCGATCTTTGGGCGCACCATAACGCGCAAACTGAATGGTGGTATTACACCGGACACGCCGAAACTACTTCGGGCAAACATTTCGGTTTTGAGTTTGTCTTTTTCAAACGGCGCACCGATCTGGATAAATTCAGCCTCGTTCCGCTTCGTTTGTTAGGCAATCCGATCTATTTTGCACATTTTGCCGTAACCGATCATGAAGGCAAAAAATTCCGTTATGCACATCGTAAAAGTGCGAATGGTTTATTGGATTTACCCGCTTCAATGAGCGAAAAGCATTATCATTTACGGCTGGGAGATTGGACAATCCGCGAATCAAACGGCGCGCACATTTTGCGTGCATCGATCAATCACGATCTAACTTTTGAAGCTACTTTGAAACCAACCAAACCCGTAGTTTTGAACGGCAAAGATGCAAAAGGCGTCTCGTTCAAAGACGAAGGCGAAGCATCCCGCTATTTTGCTTATACTCGGATGGAGATGGATGGGGACATCATTTGGAATGGCGAAACCGAGCATTTTACGGGTTCGGCGTGGATGGACAGAGAATTTGGAACTTGGACACCGACCAATAATCAAAAAGGGTGGGATTGGTTTTCGATTCAATTAGATAACGGAACTGAATTAATGTGCTACCAGCTTCGCAATAAAGAAGGCGGAGTTTCACCGTTTTCAAGCGGAACTTTTGTGGATAAAGACGGGAAATTTACCCCTTTAACCCATGAAGATTTTAAAATTGAGCCGACAAAATATTGGGAATCGCCAAAGACTAAAGCAATTTATCCCATCAATTGGAAATTAACCGTTCCAAAATTTAATTTGGAATTGACTGTTACGCCAGTTATCGAAGATCAGGAACTCGACACTCGCGGAACTACAATGATTGTTTATTGGGAAGGTGCCTGTCAGGTCAAAGGCGAGGATAAATCAACTAACGGCAAGGCTTACGTTGAATTAGTCGGCTATGACCGTTCGCACGATGCGCCGAACTTGGCTTATTTTTTAATGGGAAATTCGTTTGAGTTTCCACCGAAATCGTTTTTTGGTTAAATCTTTTCAAAAATGAATTATGGCTAAATCAACTATCAATAAAATAATTCCTATTTTGATTCAAAATGTATTGATTTCGCTTGGTTTAGCCATAATTTTACAATTTTTTTGGGAGTATCTTAATCAACCTTATATAGATTTTTCGTCCCCATCAAGCCCTCAACAAATGGACATCAATATAGATGGGTTAATCAAATTATTATTGATAGAAATCTTTACGATTTGGCTAATTATTTTCATTCTACTTTCTTTTTTGCTTTCAATTTATTCAATGTTTGCAAAAGCAAAAAATGCAGATTTAGCTTGATTTAATTAATTCAGCCAAAACCGTTAAATTTAAGTTACAAAAATTCTCCCAACTTCTTGACACAAGTATCTTTACAAACCTACACTTTAATTTAGGTTTTGAGGTTTCAAACTTTGTGAATTTACCGAATTATTTATCTTTAGGTCGTATCTTCCTGGTCCCCTTTCTGGTTGTAATTTTGCTCACTCCGGTTTCCGAAAATTGGCTCGGAATTGAACGCTATACTCTGGCAATTATTATCTTTCTAGCTGCTTCATTGACGGATATTTTAGATGGGCATCTGGCACGCAAGCGAAATCAGGTTTCCACACTTGGCGCATTACTCGACCCGATTGCCGATAAATTATTGGTTTCTGCTGCCTTAATTGCCTTGGTCGAAAAACATCTAGCTCCGGCGTGGGCAGTTGTAATTATTCTGGGCAGAGAGTTTGCCGTCACAGGATTGCGTTCGGTTGCTGCTTCGGAAGGATTAATAATTCACGCCCAAAAAATCGGCAAAGTCAAAATGTGGGCACAATGTGTAGCGATTGTGGCTCTCCTTGTAGCAGGTGCCAGCGGAGATCCGCCGGTTTCAAACTTTGGCTGGTCTGTTCCGACATTTTTCTTTTGGCAAATTCCCGAAGTTCAATTGGCTTTTAGCAACTTTCTCAGTCTTTCCGTATCTTCAAAAGATTGGCAGATTTTCGGTTATTTGATTGGACGTGGGGCATTATGGATTGCGGTTATCACAGCACTGTGGTCAATGTATGATTATTTCAAAATGTTTTTTGTCGAAAATAAACGGCGTAGAACACTGAAAGAAAGGATTTTAGGTGAGAAGAAAACTGCTGAAGCTGTTGCTCCAAATAAATAAGCAAAAATTATTGTAACAAATAAAAGTCCGGCTTAAATTGCAGTTTAAGCCGGACTTAAAGGTTTGTGATTGATTAGTGAATAAACCCTTATTTATTGAATTTCAACTGAATCGCCGGTGTGAATTTCTTGAGCATTTCTGGTAATTAAAGCAGTTGCTGTGCGTTCTTTTACATTCAAAATCACCATTTCACCAACTACTTTTCTTAAACCGGCAGGACGGCGTGATTTTGCATCCCCACTCCTGACAACCGGACCTTCAGCATTTGCACCGGATTTTCGGGCTGCCATAATTGAATTCTTATCGCCTTTATAAGATTCGCTTTGGTAACCTTCCGAAGAAGCACTTACATCATCGGGCGAGTATGTTTCAAAAATTCCGCCCTTGCCCAACGGACGATAAATGGTTAAATAATCTCCGGCTTGAACATTGTCTTCGGCACCTAAATCAATATAGACAATTTGGTCATGGCTCACCTCTTCGCGTGCATCACGAGCCAAAACAATTCTGCCTGTCAATTTTCCATTTGGCTCCGCAAAAGTATCTAATGCCGGACGTTTGGTAAAAGTTGGAGCAGAGCGATTGTCCCACGGTTTTAATAAATCTCCATACATCAGATTGTCACAAGAAGTTTTAACCTTAGCAACTGAAACATCTTGGCGGACTCTGATAACTTCAACCAATCCGACTTCTTGAACGTAAGTGCCTAATTTTCCCTTGCTTGAAAATTTTGAACTAAACTTCCCTTTTGGACGAATAACTGAAAAAACATCGCCAACTTTAACACCACTACTTGTCCCTTTATTGACATAGATAAAGTCACCTTGCGACATAATTTGCTGTTGACGCTCTTCGTCAGCACCAACTATTTCAAAACTTGTATCAATCGCTGAATTTTGGATATATCCGGCACAAAACACATTGTTTCGTTCAGCTACTGCCATTTTTCTGATCCCTTGATTATAAATCGTTGTTGGCTTAACATCTTTATTTTGTGCAAATACCACACCGGTCAAGCTTGAAAAAACCAAAAATGTAATCCCGAAAATTTTTGCCTTAAACTTTCTATTTATCACAACTATCTCCTTTTATTGTCCCTATTTGTTTTGGATATTTTGACGTGAAAAATTTTTCTCAAATCAGATTTACGAGGACTCGCTACAGAATAGATTCCGCCTCTGAAGGCTTTTAATATCGTAACCTTTTTGCTAAACAATCGTCAACAGTTATTTTAAATGTTTAACACACTATTTGGCAAAAATTTTATTTTTCCACTTGCACAAATTGACACGATTTTGTAGTATTTTTGTTTGCAATCAACAACGATGATTGCATTTGCCGGTGTAGCTCAGTTGATAGAGCAGTTGATTTGTAATCATCAGGTCGCGGGTTTGAGTCCCATCACCGGCTTCAATATTTTCAATAGTTTAGAGCATCAGCGCTGATGCTCTTTTCTTTTACTCACACCTTTGTATAATTTTTATAAAATCAATATGTCTCAATAAACACCAGACTTTCTTATAATTTCAGTCAGTTTGTCAGAAGAAAAGGCTTTCCACAATGAAACTCCTTTGTAAGCCTTTTACTTTTAGTTTAGTCTTTCATTTCAGGCTTTCCAGTTTTTGCCGAACCTTTAACCAAAAGATTTTCTCCAATTTTAACGATATGCCTAATAATTAAAATTTGAATAATGAGAAAGGGGAAATTGATTATGGGCAACTTGTAATACCACCGAGAAAGTTGTATCAGGAATACATCTCAACTCGTCAGATTTGAGTCAGAAGGAGTAAAGAGCGCGTATTGAGGGTTGACGCAGAGGCATCGAAGCATCGCTTATGGTTGGAACAAATGAAAGCGCAATGCGCGAGAGGAAAAGGGATGTCACTCGCAAAATACGAACATTAGTTAAAAGCGAACAAAAATAAAGACAAAAATAAAGAAGCATTGGGACAAAAAATTGTCCCAACCCAAAATGAAGAGAGTAGATTAAATCCACTCCTTTTTTGTTGATAAGAAAGTCGCAGTTTGCGCAAGAGACCTCAACAATCTGTATAAATTAACCGCCAATATTTAGACTTTTCTAATAAACTTCGTTTTGTTTCCTAACTATACTAAGGTTTTATCTCAAAAGTGGCTTAAATAAATCTGAAATAACTGGTATAGCTATTGCTTATTAAAGAGAATACAGTGAAGATGTGTATTAAATATATACTTTGCAGTTATGTCTAACATATTGAACAAAAGGAGTAAATATGCCACTTTCAGAAGATAAAAAAAATGAGGTCAAAGAAAAGGTTTTGTATGAACTGGAGCATATGTTTACAGAAATGTCGAATAAATATAACACCAAAGAAAATCAAGAAATGATGCTTTTTCTATTGGATATAGAACAGGCATTAAAGCAGGCTTTGGTGACGGATGAATCTATTAGTGCGGCTACCAGTTAAATATCCTGCCTTTAATTTACTCAGATAATTTTCTTTCAGAAATTAATTTCTTGGAGGAGGGGTGACTAATTGTCACTATGTCCAGAGAAAGTGAAATGCGATTGAGAACGGAAATTAAGATTAGTTAGATGGCTTCTTAAATTTCTGTATAAAACACGCTTAAAAATAACCCTTGCTTTTAAGCAGTGAAATGTAGTTTCATTAGTAACACAACAAAAAGTTTGCTCAACTATTGCTTATGCAAGAAATTACTGACATCGCCAAAGTTTCTCTGTCCTTTGAAAACTATCCAACTGTTTCGTGTCCGTTGTTTTTGAGCCACATTTCGGCGGGTTTTCCGTCTCCGGCTGATGATTATATTGAGTCTTTGATTGATTTGAATAAGGAATTGGTCAGGCATCCATCAGCAACATTCTTTGTTCGGGCACGGGGAGATTCGATGATCGAAGCCGGAATTCAGCCAAATTCAACCTTGATCGTTGACCGAATGCTTGAAACTAAACCCGGTGATATTGTGATTGCCCGCATTGGTGATGAAATGCTGGTTAAAGAATTACAGATCGATGATGACGGAAAAGTTTGGTTAATTCCTAAAAATGAAAACTATCAACCGTTTGAAATTACGCCCGATTTAGATTTTGAAGTTTGGGGCAAAGTAGTCTGGGCAATCAATAAATATTAGCCATTTTTCATTCTCTTCTGCCTTTTGCCATTGCTTACCAAAACTTATGAAAAACGATGCAATAGCCTTGCTTGATTGCAATAATTTTTATGTTTCCTGTGAGCGTATTTTTGAACCTAGTGTTAGAAAGAAACCTGTGGTTGTCCTTTCTAACAATGATGGTTGTGTGATCTCTCGTAGTAATGAAGCCAAAGAAATTGGTGTCACAATGGGCGCCCCGCTTTTTAAAGTTATCAATCTTTTGGATGATTTTGACACCGCAATTTTTTCCTCAAACTATGCGCTTTATGGCGATATGTCGGGCAGAGTGATGAACCTTTTACATAATTTCACGCCCGAAATTGAAGTTTATTCAATTGATGAAGCCTTTTTATCTTTAGAACCGCGCAAACATTCGCTTGAAAAACTTGGGTTATCAATCCGGGAAAAGATGTATAAATGGACGGGGATTCCGGTTTCGATTGGTATTGGTGAAACTAAAGTTTTAGCCAAAATTGCTAATAAACGCGCCAAAAAAGATGAGTTCAAAGAAAAAGGAGTTTTGAATCTTTTTCGTTCCGCTCAAACCGAATCTGTTTTGAAAGAAACATTGGTGCAGGATATTTGGGGCATCGGCTATCGTTCCGCTTTGAAACTGCGACAAAATAATATCTTGAATGCCTGGCAACTACGCGAAATGGATAACCGTTTTGCCCGAAGGTTATTGTCAGTTGTTGGGGCAAGAATCGCGCTTGAGCTTCGCGGAATCAAATGTTTGCCGTTCGAGCAAGTTACTACCAAAAAGCACAACATTACTTGTTCCCGTTCGTTCGGACGTGCCATTACCGATTACAAGGAAATCAAAGGCGCAACGATTTATTTTTTGGCAAGGGTTTGTGAGAAATTGAGAAAATACAACTTAGCGGCAAATGCCGTAACGGTCTTAATTTCAACTGACAGATTCCGCCCCATCCCTTGGGAATATGCCAATTCAGCCACTTATAGTTCAACTTACCCAACCGATTCAACCTCGGAGATTCAGGAATGGACGATAAGAACGCTTGAACGGATTTATAAAGACGGTTTTGAATACCGAAGAGCCGGAATAATTTTAAGCGGATTAGTGCCAAGTGAGAATTTAACCAAACGGATGTTTGAGGATGAAAAATATCAGCAGCAGCACAAGTTAATGAAAGCGATTGATGAATTAAATCAAAGATTCGGGAAAGATACAGTTCGTTTTGGACTTCGGCAAGATTCGGGAATGTGGCAAATGAAGCAGACCAAAAAAAGCCAAAGTTATACAACAAATTGGAATGAGATTCTGTGTGTTAATTAAGTTCTGCCAATAAATTTGAGATAATTAAATAATAAAAAAAATAATAAAAATATGTGCGGAAGATATACCAATAAAGCCAAAAAAGAAGAAATCGAAGCAGAGTTTAAGGTAAATGTCAGTCAAGAATATCATTTTGAACCGCGTTATAATATCGCGCCAACTCAAATAATCGATGTTGTTTTAGAAACTAAAGGCGAAAGAATTATCAATCAACTCAAATGGGGATTGATACCGGGTTGGGCAAAAGATGATTCATTAGCCGCTAAAATGATAAACGCCAGAGCCGAAACTTTAGCTGAAAAACCATCTTTCAAAAATGCTTTCAAAAGCCGCCGCTGCATTATTCCGGCAACTGGTTTTTTCGAATGGAAAAAAACAAAAGAAGGAAAACAACCGTTTTATTTTCATTTAAAAGATAAAGAACTATTCGGCTTTGCGGGATTATATGAAAATTGGTTGGATAAACAAACAGGCGAACTTTTGGAAACCTGCACGATTATTACCACCGAAGCTAACACAGTTTTGCAACCGATTCACGAACGAATGCCTGTTATTCTCAAACCCGAAGATTATGATCAATGGCTGGATGAAAAGGAAAAAGACACCGGTAAATTACAAAACTTACTGATGCCCTATTCCGCTCAAGAAATGGATTCATATCAAGTTAGCAAATCCGTTAATAGTCCATTCGTTGATTCACCGGAATTAATTGAAAAAGACTGAATTCTTCATTAACGGTTAAAATAGTGTCAACCCGATATTGTGTAAAACCACTCTTTCATTTTATATGTCCCATTGAATACATAACTTTTAGGGAGTATAGGTTAATATTCTAGAATATTCTGGATAAACTACTCAGCTAAAAAGTTCTAACGAACGCTAGAAGAATAATTTATGTGAATCATGAGCAGAAAAAAATGTTGAAATATGAAAACTTCTCTGAGCGCAAAGTTCATTGGGAAGTCTGAATCTGCTGCTATGATCCAGATAAATAAAGTTTGAATTTAAGATTAGGGAGCTGTATTTATGGATGACGAAGAGCTGCAAACAGGTTTAAATAAACGCTCGATGGAATCCGCTTGGTTATCTGCGATTATTGATTCAGCTGATGATGCCATTATCAGTAAAACACTAGAAGGTATTATAACCAGTTGGAATAAGGGTGCAGAACATATTTTTGGCTATACAGCTGACGAGATCATCGGAAAACCTGTCTTAGTTTTAATTCCTCCTGATCATCAAGATGAAGAGCCACAAATCTTACAAAGAATGAAACAAGGTGAGCGAATTGAGCATTACGAAACTATACGTCAATGTAAAGATGGCTCTTTAGTAAATATTTCACTTACAGTCTCTCCGATCAGATCCCTTAACGGTGAAATTATTGGTATTTCCAAGATTGCACGTGACATCACCTATCAAAAAAGTGTGGAGAATAAGTTGCGCGAAGGAGACCGCCTCAAGGATGAATTTTTAGCAACTCTCGCACACGAACTCCGAAATCCACTTGCCCCGATTCGTTCCGGATTAGAAATTATCCGCCGTATTGGCAACGATAAAGCCAAATTTGTAGAAATTTTGGATATAATCGAACGCCAAACCAATCAAATTGTACATTTAGTTGAG
>DAORIL010000035.1:0-19746 GCA_035438525.1 Pyrinomonadaceae bacterium | reverse complement strand
AGAAATTATTAAGATTTTGCGCGACACGCTGCCGAAATCCATCGCCGTTAAATTTTTTGTGCCGGACAATCTCTGGACTATTTCCGCCGATCCGACACAGCTTCATCAGGTTTTAATGAATTTGTCCGTCAACGCCCGCGACGCGATGCCAACCGGCGGAACGCTCACCCTGAAAGCTGAAAATGTTTCGATTGACACTGATTACGCGCAAATGCACCCGGACGCAAGCCCCGGAAAATTCGTTTTAATTACCGTCGGCGATACCGGATGCGGCATCGCGCCTGAGAATTTGGACAAAATTTTCGAGCCGTTTTTTACCACCAAGGAATTGGATAAAGGAACGGGTCTCGGACTTTCAACTGTTTTGGGGATCATCAAAAATCATCAGGGCTTTATCAATTTTTATAGCGAGCCGGAAAGAGGAACACGATTTGATGTTTATCTTCCGGCGATAGAAACCTTTGAACAAAAAATCACGTCGGATGAGCGCAAGACTGAACTGCCGCGCGGCAGGGGCGAATTGATCTTAATTGTGGACGACGAAGAAGCTATTCGCAAAATCACGCGCTGGACGCTCGAAAAACACGGCTATCGGGTTTTGACAGCCGCCAACGGAGAGGAAGCCTTAAATTTGTATGCGGAAAATAAAGACGAAATTGCAGTGGTTCTAACAGATATGATGATGCCTGTCATGGATGGCGGTTCGACGGTTCGCGCTCTGCTTGAAATAAACCCGCAGCAAATAATTATCGCCGCCAGCGGTTTGCTCGAAATACACGCCACGCAAACCGACAAACTCAAGGGTGTGAACTTATTCCTGCCCAAGCCTTTCACTGCCGAAAAACTCCTCCAATCTTTAGCCCGCCTATTGAAAAATGATACGGAATTTGGGGCTTAATTTACTATTAAGTGATTTACCCGAGGTGTGTAATTTTACCCTTCGGTTTCGGTTATTTCACACAAGATCTTGACTTTTTCAGGTAAAAAAGGTGCGTTTCCCGTGCGGCACAGGCATTGCTCTTTCTAACTGCCGAGGAGGGATGAAAAATTAACTTAGCTTTTGAGCTTCGGTCAATAAAAATTTCTTAATGAAAGTTATTAAATTAGTTTAAGTTTACAAAGTAGAGGTATAAAGAGAATGAAATTTTACGATTACAGATTAGCCATTATTATTTCGCTCAGCTTTTTTCTGATTGGCTGCACAGGCTTTTCGGAGAAATCTTCGACGAATCCAAACCAAAACGGTAAAGAGATTACTGTCTATAAATCCCCGTCCTGCGGGTGTTGCTCAGGTTGGGAGGCTCACCTCTCAAAAGCTGGTTTTAAGGTTGTTTCCAAGCCTACTGAAAACATGACAGAAATCAGGAATCAGTTTGGGGTTCCGGACAAAATGAAGTCTTGTCATACTGCGGTGATTGATGGATATGTAATTGAAGGACACGTTCCGGCCAGCGATATTATCAAACTTTTAGAAACTCGCCCGGATGTCGCCGGACTTTCTGCTCCCGGAATGCCTCCAAAATCTCCCGGAATGCAACCGGAAGGGGAGCTACCGGCAAACTATGACGTTCTTAGTTTTGATCGGCAGGGAAATGCCAAAGTGTTCACCTCGTATTAAAAAACAGATTAATATCAATATATTAAGACTAAGTGGGCGGAATGACGGTTACAACTATAAGTGATTTTTAATTCTTATATTTTTCTTTGAGAGATTATTTTCAGAAGTAAAAAAATGGCGCCCTCATCAGCCTAATTATTCGACATCACTTCCGGCTCGCTCCAGCTAAGTGGAAGAACTTAGGGAGCGAGCTTTTGCCTAAAATTTTAAATTTCGACTTTCTCTCGGGAACAAGTTAAATCGCCAATTTGGTTGTGTTAATTCCCTGCCTTTTTCAGCCATTTCACACAGAATTTCGGCTTATTTCCCAAAAAAGACCCATTTTTCGGTGCGGCACGCGCTTTGCAGTTTCCAATTATGTGAAGCGATGAAAAACGAAAAAAACAACCAAAATTGGGGCCAAGCGATGACGGCGCAGATCCTCGCCGACCTCAGCGGAGTGTCGGCTGAGAATGTCAGGTATTACACCCGGCGCGGTCTGCTTAAACCGTTTCGTAATCCGCGTAATCGTTATCGGCTATACCGTAAATCTGATATTGCCCGTCTGCATTTTATCCGCCAAGCCAAAAATCTGGGTTATACGCTTGGTGAAATCGGAAAAATCTTCGCGGAAAGTAATTACGGTAAATCACCGTGTCCTTTAGCGCGCGAGATTATCGCCAATCGGATTGCCATTAACCGAAAAAGGTTGGATGAAATGCTCGAACTGCAAACAAGAATGGAAGCAGCCTTAGTGCAATGGGAAAAACTGCCGGATAGATCTCCGGACGGGCAGACGGTTTGTTATTTGATTGAATCAACCCCGGCTGACTGAAATTTCTGCTTGACTTGTGTTCAGGTCATAAGTTTTAAAGTTGTCTTTGAAAAAAGTCGGCGGTATCAGGAGGTCGAACAATGCAAGCGGCAGTTCAGGAGTTTGGGCGGAAAATTTCGATTAAACAGAAAATCATCGTCGAACCAATTGAAGAAGTAAGTTGTTTTCAAATTAGGGAAAAACTTGATTTGCTCTTTGACGGAGATTCACGCCTGGAAGAAACGAACGAGATTATAAAAAGGGTTTTGTTCCGGCATCTTGAAACTTGTCAAAAATGCTGTCGCTCGTTTGATGTGCGCGTCCGGTTTCGTTCGGGCGGAGGAAGAAGGATTCTTTAGAAGTTGAAATTAAAACGATTTTAGACAGACGAATGACAATTCGCCGCTTTTAAATAAATGTTAATAAGCAAAAGAAATAATTTAAAAAAATCCGACATCTCGCGCCGCGAGTTTCTTTTTGGTTCCGGTTTTTTGGGCAGTGTGGTATTGCTTTCTAACTGCCGCACTTCTGGCAGTTCAGCCAATCTTGCGGTTAACGCCAGTAATAACCAAACCACTCAGCCGACTCAAGAGGCATTGCGCGAACTTACGCTTGAAGCTCGTCCGGCAGAAATCGAGATCGCACCGGCTAAAACCGTTAATGTCTGGACATATGACGGAAAATTTCCCGGCACGGAAATTCGGGCGAAGGAGGGCGAGCGTTTGCGGATACGGCTGAAAAACAATCTGCCTGAAGCCACTTCAATTCACTGGCACGGAATTCATCAAAAAGGCTCAAGCAATATGGACGGAGTTCCCGGCTTGACGCAGCCGCCGATCCCGGGCGGGGCGGCGTTTATCTATGATTTCATTGCCAACAAACCCGGCACTTATTTTTATCACCCGCATTCCGGTTTGCAAATCGAGCGCGGACTGGCGGCGGCACTGATTATCGAACCAAAAAAGGAAACTCTTGTCTTTGACCGCGAATACACGTTAGTTTTGGACGATTGGCTGGACGGTTCACCTGATCTGGCATTCCGGCAACTACAACAAGGAATTTCGCCTGCCGATGGCTTGCCAAAAGGTTCTTCTCAATCATCGTCGGACGACGATGGAATGATGGAAATGGAACACGGCGGAATGTCTGAGAGCGAAGGCGGATGCTGCGCCAATAGGGATGTCGCTTATTCAACGTATTTGATCAACGGACGCGCACCGGAAGCCGCCCCGGAATTTGAGGTCAAACGCGGTGAGCGTGTTCGCTTTCGCGTTATTAACGCGGGCGGCGCCACCGTTTTTCGGGTCGCCGTGCAGGGACATAAATTAATGCTGACGCACTCCGACGGCTTCCCTTTGCAACAGATTGAAGTTGACGCTTTCGATATTTCGCCGGGTGAGCGTTACGACTTTCTGATAACGGCAAACAATCCGGGGGCGTGGGCGATTGCCGCTGTTTCTTCAAATGAATTTCAGCGCGGTGCGCGAGCCGTTTTGCGCTACCGGGAAGCGCCAGGCACATCCAATCCGCCGCTCGATTTTGTGCCGGACGAGCTGAACGGCAAACTATTAGATTTAAGCGATTTAATATCGGCAGACGATTTGGATTTTCCGCAAATCTCGGATGAGCCTGATCGCGAAATAGACCTTGTTCTAAGCGGAAACCGACGCACTTACGAGTGGCTAATTAATGGAAAAAAAGGTTTGGATGAGCCGTTTGAGATTCGCTCCGGCGAACGTGTCAGGGTCCGAATACTGAATCGTTCGATGATGTGGCATCCGTTGCACGTGCATGGTCATTCGTTCCGCATCAATAACGGTCAGCGAAATGCGCCGGTCAAAGATACGGTGCTGGTCAAACCGACGATGCACGGTCGCGTCGAATTTGAATTTCTTGCCGACAATCCCGGTAACTGGCTGATTCATTGTCATCACGCTTACCACTTAGCGGCAGGAATGGAACGACTTTTCAAATACGTCTGAAAATGACTGGCCGAAAAGACGAGAGGGAAGAAATATGAAAACCGGAAACTTTTTTAGGCAGCGAATTATTTTATCTGCTGTGTTGTTTTTGTCGGCACTTGCTCCGGCTTTTCTGCCGCAGAATGTAATCGCTCAACGCAAGTCAAACGCCAACCAGATTCAGCACGATGAAGAAATTAACGTCAACACCGATCTTATCACCCTGAATGTCAGCGTCACTGATAAGACGGGGCGTGCCGTGACGGGTTTGGATAAGAATAACTTCGATATCTACGACAATAAAGAGTTACAAGAAATACACTTTTTCAGCGACGCTGACGTTCCGGCATCGGTCAGCATTGTCTTTGATACCTCCGGTTCGATGAGCGAGGGTAAACTTATCCAAGCCAAAGAAGCCCTCGCCCGATTTGTCCGAACCAGTAAGGCGGAGGACGAGTTTTTTCTGGTTGATTTCAACACACGGGCGCAACTTTTGCTCAACAGAACACGCGACAGCGACGCGGTTCTGAAAAAATTAAGCTATGTCGAGCCAAAGGGAAACACGGCATTTTATGATGCCGTTTACCTGGGTGTCGAAAAAGTCCTGCAAGGCTCTCGTACCAGAAAAATTGTTCTGGTAATCAGCGACGGAGAAGATAATGAATCCCGCTACTCTTTCAAAGAACTCCAGCAACGACTCAAAGAAACCGATGTCATCATTTACGCCATCGGCTTTGGCGGTTATTATCCATTGAAAGGCGGCTTAAACGGCAGAGGAACATTGGAAGAATTGGCGCGGGCGACGGGCGGAAGAGCTTTCTTTCCAAATGGTGCGGTTGAAATGGATGAAGCCTTCGAGAAGATAGCTTTGGAAATGCGGCATCTCTATTCAATCGGTTATTATCCGTCCAATTTCATCGCTGACGGCAAAATGCATCGGCTTAAAATCAAATTAAGTCTTCCTGCCGGGTCGCCGCGCTTAGTTGTACGCAGTCGAGAAGTTTATTACGAAGGCGTAAACTAACGCTATTTTGGAGGTAAAGGCAATGAACGAATGCACAGTCATGACTTTGAATGAAAAATTAAAAACAGAAAACGCGCAGATTATTGATGTGCGCGAACGGGCGGAGTTTGCCGGCGGGCGCATCTCAGAGGCAAAATCTTTTCCGCTCGGCGAACTTGAAAAACGCGCGGTCGAATTCGACCGCACAAAACCGATTTTTGTGATCTGCCGGACGGGACGACGTTCATTGAAGGCACAGAAAAAATTAAACGGGCTTGGCTTTAACAACGTCATCAATGTCAAAGGTGGTTTCGAGGCGTGGAAAAAAGAAGGATTACCCTTCGAGCGCGATGAAAATGCACCGTGGGCGTTGGAACGACAAGTTCGTTTGACGGCTGGTTTGCTGGTTTTTGTCGGCGTTTTAGCGAACTTTTTTATTCACCCTTATTTCATCTGGCTTGCCGGTTTCATCGGCTTGGGACTTATTTTTGCGGCGGTGACGGATACCTGCGCGATGGGCATGATTTTGGCAAAAATGCCTTGGAATAAACAATCTTCCGCAGAAGCAAACTGCGGATACGAAACAGCAGACAAGAAGGCTTCGTCCAAATTTGAAATTCGTAATAGCGATTAGGCTATCCGAAGGAAATCTTTTTCTAAAACGGCTGATTATGAATTGATAGGAGATAAGTATGAAAATGAACATTGCAATTCCAAAAAATTACGGGACTGATGCAAATTCACCGCAAACAAGAAGGGCAAGAATCAACGTCAGAGCCATTGCTGTTACGCAATCATTTGTGGGCGCGATACTTTTTCTCGTTTGCTCGCTGCTCGTCGTTTTTCTGCCGGAAGCAACGGCAAAATTTACGGCTTTCGCATTTCACACGGATTTGACTAAAGTGATGAAACCGCTCAACTTTAGCGGCTTTCTTATCGGCTTATTCGCTTTTTCGCTCGGTTTCGGGCTGGTTTCGGCACTGGCGGCGGGCGTATATAACAATCTGACGAAGAATGTTGCTTAACCGGATTTTCTGCGATAATTATATCTATTATGTATCCTGAACTTTTTCGTATCGGCGATTTTCCGATTCCGACTTACGGCGTTTTGCTTGCCATTGGTTTGCTTTTCGCTTTATTTATCGCTTCACGACTGGCTGAACGCGACTCCCTGCCAAGCAACCGCATTTACGATTTGGGCTTATGGACAATACTTGGCGGACTTTTGGGCGCGAAAATTTTAATGGTTTTAACCGAAGGCTTGCCGCAGCAAATCACGCTCTCCTATCTCTTTGATTTTTTGCGTTCGGGCGGAGTGTATTACGGCGGGCTTTTAGGCGGATTCTTGACTGTCGCCATTTTGACACGGGTTTATAAATTGAATTTCTGGAAGGTTGGCGATGCCTTCGCGCCAGGCGTAGCTCTGGGACAATTCTTCGGGCGCCTCGGCTGTTTCGCTGCCGGCGACGATTATGGAAAACCCACGGATTTACCCTGGGGGGTGCATTTTACAGAATTGGCAAACTCTTCGGTCGGCGTGCCGATTTACAAAGGGGAGGGCTCGAATCTTTATCTGCATCCCGTTCAGCTTTACGAATCGTTCACGATGCTGATAGTTTTCGGCATTTTATTTTATCTGCACCCTCGTAAAAAATTCGACGGACAAATTTTAATCGCTTACGGAATAATTTACGCGCTTGTGCGTTTTACCATCGAATTTTTCCGCGACGACCCGCGCGGCGATCTTTTCGGACTGACAAATTTGACAGGTTTATCAACTTCACAGTTAATCAGCTTACTTGTCGCTGGCGGCGCGATTGTTTTTTTAATTTTTCGTTTAGGGAAAAAGGATAAATTATGAAATTTTTACAATCAATATTTGTGATTCTTTGGCTCGGTGTTTTTTTTGCCGGGTCCACATCGGCACAGGATGAAAAGCCTATTCGTGTTGAAACCGATTTGGTTATGGTAAACGTCGCAGTTACCGACAAGCAAGGCAATTTCGTCAAAAACTTGCGCCGTGAGCAGTTCGAGATTTTCGATGATAAAGTTAAGCAAACAGTCGCGCATTTTTCCGATGAACACACCGCCGCTACTTTCGGCTTCGTTTATGATCTGCACCCGACTACAAACGAGCGCACGACTACCATTCTCGAAGCATTGCGGCAATTCACCCGCGAACTAAACGCAGACGACCAATTTTTCGTGACAGCCTTTAACGAGCGCGGCAGTCTTAATACCGATTTCGTTCCAACGATTGAACAAATTGAAACCAATTTATCAGCAGTGACGAAACCGCGTGAACCGAACGCACTTTATGACGCGGTTTATGCGGCGGCGGGCAAACTGCGCGAAAGCAAGCGGGAAAAACGAACATTAATAATCATTTCCGACAGCGCAGACCACAACAGCCGACGCGGTTTTAAAGACCTGCTTGACCGCCTTGAAAGTTTCGACGTGCAGGTTTATGCGGTTTTTCTCGACGACCGCACGTTTCGCTATTGGACAGTTACCGAAATCACGCGCGACACGCGAAGGCGTTCGGTAATCGCCAAAACTCCAACACCGCTTGATCGTGCCGTACTCGACGAACTTTCGCGCAACAGCGGCGGCAGTTCCTACACGCCAAACCTGCAAAGCCGTCAGCAGCTTGACGAAATTTTCAAGCAAATTGCCTCCGAAATGCGTTCGCTTTACACGCTCGGGTTTTACCCGTCCGACCTTAATTCAAAACGTCATCAAATCAAAGTCCGCGTCAATCAACCGGATAAAAAAGCGAAGCGTTTTGTTTTATCCTACCGGCAACATTATCAAAGTCCGGCGAACCGTTCCGACAAATAAAAAATCCCCTCAGTTTGCAGGTAAATTTCTGCGTTATTTTCCCGATTGCCTCCGTCTTTTGACTTATTAAAATCAATTATCTTCCCAAAAAAAACACTAAAATAAAGCATTTATTGAATGGCACGTTCATTGCACTACAAGTTTTTAGAGCATCGCCAAAAAAGCGATGAGGACTTGACGAAAATCATTGCGGCTTGACCTGTGAGCAGGATACAAGTTTTAGAATTTTAGAAATTATGAATGAGCAAAAATTAAACAGACGCGATTTGTTAAAAAGCATCGGCAGCCTCGGACTTTTGGCGGCATTTGAACGCCTTGTTCCGGCTTACGCGCTCACAAGTGAAACGAATGACACGAGCCGAATTCTGCGCCGTGCAGGTGCGCCAATTGATCTTGTAATTGCCGAGCAAAAAATCAATCTTGACGGGCGCACAGGAAATGCGATGACCATTAACGGTTCATTGCCCGGTCCCGTTATTCGTTTGCAGGAAGGCGAGGAAGCCGTTATTCGTGTGACCAATAAACTGAAGGAAGTAAGTTCGATTCATTGGCACGGGCTTCTGGTGCCGCCGGAAATGGACGGCGTGCCGGGGGTGAGTTTTGCGGGTATCAAGCCGGGCGAAACTTTTGTCTATAAATTTCCGGTCAAGCAATACGGAACTTACTGGTTTCACAGTCATTCGGGCGGGCAGGAACTTTTGGGCGTTTATGCGCCTCTCATTATTGAGCCGGTTGAACCCGAACCGTTTAAATATGACCGCGATTACGTTGTGATGCTCTCTGATTACAGTTTTGAAAATCCGGTAAAAATTATCTCGAATCTGAAAACACTCGGTAATTATTACAATTTTAAGCGGCGCACCGTTGGAGAGTTTTTCCGCGATTCGTCCGACAAAGGTTTCTCAGTCGCCCTTTCCGATTACGAAGCGTGGTCGCGGATGCGGATGGACCCGACCGATTTAGCGGATGTCACGGGCTACAAGCTGCATTATTTGATGAACGGCTTATCGCCCCTTTCCAACTGGACGGGAATCTTCAAACCTGGCGAAAAGGTGCGGCTGCGGTTTATCAATGCCGGAGCTTCAACTTATTTTGACGTGCGGATTCCGGGACTCAAATTAACAATCGTCGAAGCTGACGGGCAGTATGTGCAGCCCGTCGAAATTGATGAATTCCGCCTTTCTCCGGCGGAAACTTACGATGTGATTGTCGAGCCGACAGAGGAAAAGGCTTACACGATTTTCGCCGAAACGATGGATCGGAGCGGGTATTCACGCGGAACACTTGCGCCTCGTGCCGGAATGACCGCCGCGATTCCGAAACAGCGTCCGCGCCCGATGCTGACAATGAAAGAGATGGGCATGGAAATGGGCAGCATGCAAATGGGCGGGAACAAGACCGATTCAAAAATGCCCGGAATGGAAATGCCGCAGTCGCCGAAGGAAACGCAGAAAATGGACGAGATGCCGGGAATGAATATGGGAGAGATGTCCAAATCGGAAATTCCCGGCAGCACTCCCGTCCCGCACTCAAAAGATAGTCACGGTATCGGAAATCAGACCGTCCCGATGACGACTCAGGCGCGACTTAATGAGGCAGGGATCGGATTAGGCAACGACGGCTGGCGGGTGCTGGTTTACACGGATTTAAAGCGACTCTCGATGCGTGAAGATAAACGCGAGCCGGAACGCGAAATCGAAATTCACCTCACCGGCAATATGGAACGGTTTATGTGGTCGTTCGACGGCAAAAAATATTCGGAAGCTAAACAGCCGATTCCCTTTCGCTATGGCGAGCGACTGCGGTTGACATTCGTCAACGACACAATGATGGCGCACCCGCTTCACTTGCACGGAATGTGGATGGAATTGGAAAACGGCAACGGTCATTTCATCCCGCGCAAGCACACGGTCAACGTCAAACCCGCCGAGCGCTTGTCGGTGGCAATCACCGCAGATGCCCCCGGACGCTGGGCTTTCCATTGCCACTTGCTGCTCCATATGGAAATGGGAATGTTTCGCGTCATCGAGGTTTCGGACAAAATGCCGGAGGTAAAGAAATGAAGATGTATTTTAGAAAATTTCTTGTATTGATAACGGCAATTTTCACGGTTGGAGTTATCGCCTTAAGGACCACAGCACAGGATATGCCGGGAATGCCGATGCCGACTCCGAAAGCAACACCGAAACCGTCGCCGAAACAAACTCCATCGCCCCCTCCAAAACCTTCGCCGACCCCAACGCCGATGGAGATGCCGATGGAAACGCCGAAAATAACGGCTACCCCATCGCCGACTCCAATGCAAATGGAAATGCCAACGGCAACGCCGTCGCCGACTGGTTCAGGAGAGAAACAAAACCTTCCGAATCTCAAGCCTGATAAAGATTTCGGTGAACCCGTCGCCGATAATGAGCATTATGGGTCGATTTTGTTCGACGTTCTCGAATTTCGTCCCGGGCGCGGCGGCGATAGCGACTTCCGCTGGGACATCCAGGGCTGGTATGGCACGGATAAAAACCGCTTTTTTTACAAGAGTGAGGGGGAACGGAATACGGCTTTCAAAGCCGATTACGATATTGATTTGCAGCTTCTCTACTCGCGCCTGATTTCACCGTATTTCAATTTTCAGACTGGGGTTCGTTTTGAAACGCAGACCTTTCGCGGAGCGAATGTGACCCGCCCGCAGGCGGTTGTCGGATTTGAAGGTTTAGCTCCGTATTTTATCGAACTCGAATCAGGAATTTTCATAGACCTGAAAGGTAATGTTTCGGGACGGCTTTCGCTGACCAAAGATTTTCTGTTCACGAATCGTTTGATTATGCAGACGCGCTTTGAAACCAACGGCGCGATTCAGCGAGTCGAGCGGTTCACGACCGGTAAAGGATTGAACAACATCGAAGCAGGTTTCCGTTTTCGTTATGAGTTTCGCCGCAATTTTGCGCCTTATATCGGGGTAACATTCGACCGCAGTTTTTTTGAAACTGCCAAACTTGTGCGTCTGGACGGCGGCGATCCGAGCCAGATTCGTTTCACGGCTGGTGTGCGGATGTTTTTTTAAGCACAAAGGATTTAGGATTTATTGAATAAAACAAAGGAGAACGACCATGAAAAGAATCATATCAATCTTAATTATCGCCATAGTTGCTGCCTTTGCCGCCGCTTGCACCAATAATACGGCAACGAACAACGCGACCAATGCGACATCGAACCAAAATGTCGCCACCACAAATGTTAATTCCGCTAATTCTAATACGATGCACGATAGCGACCACCGGATGAATATGATGAACGGAAATCATTCCGAGATGGGCAACCGGCAAATGCAGAAAGGAATGAATATGAAACCGTAAATGAATGATGATTTTCGGAATAGAAATCAAAATTGAAAAAAAGATAGTTTTGAGGACATCAAATTTTCCTCAAAATCTGAGCAATAGAAAATAAATGCCGGAGAGCAAAATTGCTCTCGCCGATGAAAGCAAATTAATAAGGAGTAATACCATGAAACAATTTATATCAAAGACAATCGCTTTAGCAGTCGTTATTTTCATTGGCACGTCTTTAATCGTCGCCAATCCGAACGTCAAAAAGAGTGCAACAAATACTAATGTCGCGCAGACAATTCCGCAAACGCAGACTAATCATAAAAAGCATCATCAGAAGAAAAAAGTATCCGCAAAAGTCCAAAACCCAATCGATATGAAGAAAATGCCGATGAAAATGAAAAAGCAAAATACGGCGATCAAGAAAAAACAAATGGGGATGAAGAAAAAATCTCTGAAGAAAAAATCCAATATGAAAAATATGAAAATGGATAAAGACAAGATGAAAATGAAAGAAATGGATATGTAACGAATGTTTTTACCGGATTACTTATTCGACATCTTTATTGAGCGGGGGGCGGAAAATTTTCCGCCCTCACTAACCAAACTATATGAATCATGAACATTCAACACAAAATAACAGCCGTTTTAGCCGGAAGTGGCTTATTGCGCTTGCGGGATTTCTAATTATCGCGGCGTTTTTCCTGTTCAGCGAACATCAGGCGCATTTTTTAGGCTTTCTGCCGTATCTGCTGCTTCTGCTCTGTCCGTTTCTGCATTTCTTTATGCACGGCGGACATAACGGAAAATCAGATTGACAGCGGAGGATTTAAGGCTAGTTCCTTCTAGTTTCTTGGGCTGCCATCGTTTTCCAGATAAAGCTTATTTAAAAATTTATTAAACGCCACAGAAGTGGGGAAATAAAAATGACAACGACAACAGAAAGAATAAATTATCCGTTTTGGCAGTGTTTTGAGGAAGACAAAAAAGGAAAGAAAAATCCCCTCGAAGCGAATGAACTAATTAACTTCTTTGGTTCAGCTACTGATTTTCGATTAGTTCAAGCTGCTTCTCAAGACGATATGGCGGCGTTTGAAGAAATTTACAATCGCCACCATCGCCGTGTTTATACCCTTTGTTTGCGTATGCTGCAAAACCCGGCTGAAGCCGAGGACATGACGCAGGAAGTTTTCATTCAACTTTACCGCAAAATCGGCACTTTTCGCGGGGATTCGGCTTTTACGACGTGGCTGCATCGCCTGACAGTCAACCAGGTTTTGATGCACTTTCGCAAGCGCAGCCTAAAATATGAAAAAACGACTGATGAAGGCGAAACTCCCGTGCAGATTACGCTGGGAACAGAAAATCCGAAAAATATGTCAATCATAGATAAAATTGCCCTTGAAAACGCTATTGCCCAGCTCCCGCCGGGATACAAAAATGTTTTCGTTCTACACGATATTGAAGGATATGAACACGAAGAAGTGGCAAAAATCTTGGGTTGTGCCCTTGGAACATCGAAATCGCAACTGAGTAAAGCGCGTTTGAAACTGCGAAAATTATTAAAGAAAAAGAGATTTTTCTAAACGAAATTTAAGAAACAAAAGGAAATTCCGCTAAAAACGAAATTTCGTTCTTAGATTTCTAAAGATTTTGTGAGGAAATACTGAAAATCAGACATTGTGGCAATAAACACAATCATTGAGGAGACTCGAAAATGGAGGCAGGCTTTATGGATATATTTCAACTTTGGCAAAACATTTGTGTAGAAGCCGGAAATCTGGCGGCTGGGATTGAGCAGCTTCCCGATTACTGTAAGTCAGGGGATGCCGACCAGCACCTTGCGGGTCGCTGCTCCCATTGCGGGCAGCATCATCTATCAGCCGAAAATGCACCACAAGGTCCCGATTGCCTTGAAGTAATAAGCCGCCTGCGGGCGGATCTGGCGATATTGAATCAGGACCTGTCAGCAGCGGTTCCTCCGCTCAACATCGCCGCACACGAAACCAACCAAACGGAAATTCGGCGAGGAATCTTCCTCGCCGCCAACGACTTACAGTTGATAAACGAAGCTTTTGAGCGGATTTCCGAATCAGTCGTCGGTTTTCGACGGGAATGCACGGTTTCCCGAATGCGAGCAATCAAACATTACTGTTTAGAATTTCGGAATCGTTGCGAGCGCTTGAATGCGGAACTTAATAAGAAGTCAAGCGACGTGACAAGGGAACAAAAACATAACATCGAGGAGACACTGAAATGAACGATTCACCAGCTTACGGACTTTGGATTTTAGTGATCCTAAACTCCGCGATTTTTATCATTTTTGCGTTCAGTTTTACGAAGCCGAAAACTTCGCGCGATTGGCGTTCTTTCGGAGCGTTTTCGGCGTTTATCATTGCCCTTTTTACCGAAATGTATGGCTTTCCGCTAACGCTTTACTTATTGTCTGGCTGGTTGGGGTCGCGCTTCCCCCAACTCGATATTTTTTCGCACAATGCGGGACATCTCTGGCATACTTTGCTCGGACTTAAAGGCGACCCGCATTTTGATATTTTTCATATTTTGAGCAACGCCCTGATTTTCGGCGGCTTTATTCTGCTCGCCTCGGCGTGGGGTGCGCTTTACCGGGCACAGCGCGAAGGCAAATTGGCGACAACCGGAACATACGCCTATCTGCGGCACCCACAATATGCAGCTTTCATTCTGATTATGCTCGGATTTCTGTTCCAATGGGCGACCATTTTGACGCTGCTGATGTTTCCCGTTTTGGTTTGGATGTATGTCAAGCTGGCAAAAAGCGAGGAGCGCGAAGCCCGGGAGCGATTTGGTAACGAATATGACCGTTATTCAGCGATAAGACCAGCATTTATTCCTTATGTTTGGAAGCCTCTGAAACATAACGTCAACCAGAAAGGAGGAGTAGTCTGAACGAAAACTCTCAGAATCCGTCTTAGTTAGATGGTAATGATGGTTAATGGGTTTGTGAGCAATCGTCTCAAATTTGAAGTTATTGAAGAGGGGTAGCCAGAGTATGAAATTGTCAAGAATGCCAATACATAAGGCAAGAATGTCATTTCATAAGGGAAGGAAATGAAATGAAGGAAATCAAAGCTTTTGTCAGGAGGGATCGGGCGGATCTCATAATCGAAGCATTACAATATACTAACATTCCGGGAATTACTGTGACCGAAGTTCATCCCGTTGAGTCCGGCAATAAACCAAATTACTTTGAAAATAACCCGGCCGATAATTTGGATAATTATCCGCGTTTTGCAATCGTTAAGATGGAAATAATATGTGAAGCCGGTGATCTGGAGCGATTCTTGGAAATAATCCAGCGTCTTGCTGACACGGGGGCACAAGGCAATAACATGATTTTTGTGTCCGAAACTATAAATGTGAACCTTATTCAAGAAGGCAAAGGTAACGAAAGAATTCTACAGCTCAACCGGGATCAATAGCTGATTTAACCCACCAATTGCGGCTTAGTCAAGAACAGGGAAAATTCGCTATAGAACAATGCTCGGGGACTAAAAATTGACAAATTCGGTAATAAACACAGCCCGTCATCCAAGAGTTAGGCAATCATTTGATTTTAGCCGGGTGGCTACGATCTGATCGGCATTGATCATTTTCACCTCTAACCGACTAATTTTGCCCGGCTTTAATTGACATTAGTAATAGATTTTTTTGACTTAAAAAATGAGAGAAAAATTTTGTCGGAATTCTCAGGTTCTTTAAAAATCTGATATTAGTTGAACTTTTGTCTTGAGGTTGCTTCCAACAGTCAAAATGTGATTGGGAGCGACGCGAATCCAATCTTCCCGCCGGTCGGTCAATTTTTCCGAGGCGATAATGATCCCGCTTTCTTCATCCGGGCAGCAGTCAATGATTTCTGTTTTCCCGCCGCCGCATTGGTATTTTCCGCGCTTTGAAAAATAAAGCGAGATCGGCTCGATCTTCGGATCTGAAACATAGCGAACAGTTGCAATATTTTGCCCGTCAGTGACGGCGAAATTGTAAATCGAAGGCTGTGATATTTCTGCTTCACGCGCCCATTCTTCGAGTTGCCGGATGGTTTTGACGAGACCGCCCGCCAGATCTGACGCGCACTTCTTTTCACGGTCATAGCCGAGCAGGTGCAGAAACAACATAAAAGCGTGTTCCGAATCGGTCGTGCCTTCGACGGCATGATAAAGTTCGTCCGGGAGCAACTGGCGCAGCCGCCGTTTGAGCGGGCGGAAGCCTTCAATCGTGCCGTTGTGCATCCACAAAAACCGCCCGAAGCGAAACGGATGACAATTAACTTCTGACACGAGCATACCCGGCGAAGCAGCGCGAACGTGCGAAAAAAAACACCCCGACTCGATATGCTCTGCCAGATTCGATAAATTACGATTGCTCCAAGCCGGAGTGATACTTGTAAAAACACACGGCTCCAACGTTTTTTCGGGCGCATACCAACCGATGCCGAAGCCATCGCCATTGAGCGGCTCGCTGCGTTCCCTCGCCTTGTAGCTCTGACGAATAAGCGAGTTTTGAGGACGCAAAATCAAATCGGCAAGCAGAATTTTACGTCCAATGTAACCGATAAACCTACACATTGCGTTTTTCTCCTTTGACCTCTGTTTTGCGACAGGAAGGCTTTCCGCAACAACCGGTTTCTTCGGCAGGCGGGGTTAAATAATCCTGGGGGTGCCGTTTAAATTCCGCCCGGCAGTCCTGCGAACAGAAAAAGTATTTTTCGCCTTCAAAGACTAATGAATAACTGGCGTTATCGTCCGCTTCCATTCCACAAACTAAATCCTTAATCATATTTTCCTCCAAACTACAAACAGGCAATCTTCAAGCCAGATGCTGAAAAGCAGTAAATTTGCCGTTATTGCTCTAAAACGACGAAAGATGCGGGGTGACCCGATATCCATAGTTGACTTTGCCAGGTCGAAACTGTGTCAATTGGCAGAACCGATTGTGTGATTTTCCTGATTATTGGAAGTCATAGGTAACTTTTTCAGTTGTTTTATCGGTTTTTAACAGAGGCACGTAAGTTGCACAACTATTTCTCGGGAATTGAGATATTTATGAGCCAAAATTCGATGATAACCGCAATGATCTTAGCCAGACGAAATAAGGTGTCGCTTCATACCGTGCGGCACTATACGCGCATCGGCTTGCTTAAACCAGGGCGGAATCAGGAAAATGACTACAAGATTTACCAGCCTTGTGATGAAACCCGTCTGCGTTTTATCTGTGCGGTCAAAGAATGCGGATTTTCACTTCCCGAAATCGCGCAAATTTTAGATGTGGCTGAGAAAAAAGAATTATCCGGTCTGCAGGTTAAAGAAATTGTTGCCCGCCGCGTCGCCGAAAATCGAAAAAAGATAGAACAAATAAAAAAGGTTCAAAAAAAGATGGAAAGCATGCTCAGAGAATGGGATTCGGCAAAAACGGGCGTACCGGACGGCGAGGCAATTTATCGGTTGATTGAGTCGGTTTCGGAAATCATTGATCCCAAGGTTGACTTATGACCGGGTGATAAGTTGTAGAATTTTGGTGTCTAAATCAGGTGATAAGTTGTAGAATTTCGGAGTCTAAATGTAGAGAACATTATTTTTATTCAACCCGAATTTATGTTTGAAATTGAGTCAAACAAATTTTGACAAGGCGGAACGCTCGGAATTTTCCCCGTCCCGCAACAGGACGCATTGATAGCGTAAGAGAAAATTAAATCCAAGAACTAATTTTTGAGGAGACAAGACAATGTTTAGAACAATTACTTTTTTAACTTTATTCGTCGTAACAATTTTTTTAGCGGGCTGTGCAACCACCGCGCCAAATGCGAACACGGTCGCAAATGCCAATACAAACGTCGTCACGCCTTATCCGACCGCTGCCAATAGCAACACAAATTCATCCGGCAATTCGAATGTCGCAGCAGCCAACACAAATGCCAATAATGCCAATATGCAAACGGACAATACCGACAAACATTTGGAAATGATCAATCACGGAATGGAGATGGTCAAAAACGGCAAGGAAATGATGGAGAACGGTCAGAAATCCAAAGACCAGGCGATGACCGACAAGGGTAAAGAGATGATGAATCAGGGAATGGAGATGATGACCAAAGCCAAAGAAATGATGGACAAAAATCAACCAATGTCGGATAAAGATATGAAAATGGATATGGATATGATGAAGCAGGGGATGGACATGATGGACGACGGAATGGACATGATGGACAAAGGCTCGATGAAGCCGGGAATGGACATGATGGACAAAGGAATGAATATGACGAACAAAGGGATGAATCAGATGAAAAATGACAAAATGAAGATGGATAAAATGAATAAGCCGGCAGACCCAATGAACAAAAATACGAACGCAATGCCGAAAGATTCACCGATGAGCGATATGTAGAAATTTCCGACGGAAGGCGATTTGCAAATTGCCTTCCATAATAATATTTTACGATTGAAGCGTAAAATATTATTATTTTTCAAAATGAACGTCCCGAATGAAAATAAAAGCCGCGTCAAACGGGCGGAATTTTTAAGCGGGGTCGGGGCAGTCGTTCTCGGCATCGGGCTTGGCGTGCTGCTGTCGAATTTTCTAAAGATTTATGCCTGGTCGGTGCTGATAACAGGTCTCGTAATGCACGCTCTGGGGATGTTCATGCAGCATAAATTCGAGAACCAATCTTCAACTGTCCGGCTCTGGTGGGCGGAAATTCTGTATTGGCTGTGCTGGGCTATTTTGCTTGGGATAATTATTTATGTCGTTACTAATTATCTAAGAGCTTAAACAGGTTCGGTTTGAGCAAATCCATAAATGTAAAAATTTTAATGAACTATTTTCGCCCTACATTTTTCATTTTCATATTGTCTGCGATTTTTGCCCTTTCGCTGTCCGTTAAAGCACAGCCTGCGCCCGAAGGACACCAAGAGCACCACCCGCAGCAGCAAATGTCGCCGATCCCGACCGCGACCCCAAATAGCTCAAATAACTCAAACCCAGCGATGAACGGGGGCATGGAAAAGATGATGGAGAACGCGCAAACTGCGCCGAAAGAACTATTTCCATCATTAATGCAGTTGCCTGCGGATTTGCCGGCGGAAAAACGCGACGAAATCAAGAGATTAGCCAATGAGTGCTTGAGTGAAGGCAACTTATTGATTTCTTCAGGCTTTGCGAAGCTTGCAGACGCAAATCAAAAACAGGACTTTGCCGCCATGCGTGAAGCAAATGAAGAAATCCGTCGCGGACAAGCCCTGCTCGAAAGCGGACTTTCAATACAAAAGGTTCTCGCGGAAAACAAAGGAGCGCAGGATGCGGCTTTTAAATGGTTCAGGCAGGAGATGAATCTTACGCCTCCGGTCGAGGTTGAAAACCCGCACGGATTTTTCGGGCTTTCGTGGTTTCATTACATTTCGATGCTGACCCTCGCCGCATTTTCCGCCGCCATGATCTGGATGTATTTCCGCAAGATGAAACGTGCCAATGCACTTGTTTCAAAACTAACCGGCGATTCCGAAATTCAGCTTCCAGGGATCACCTCGCCGGCTTCCCTTTCGACTGATTCAAACGCGCAGCAAATTCCCGGTAATTCCGAAATTGCCCCGTCGAAATCGAATTCGTGGTCGGGTACCTTGCTTGTTTCCAAAATTTTCGAGGAAACGCCGCAGGTTAAGACCTTTCGATTGACCGACCCCTCAGGGGGAAAACTGCCGTTCAATTATTTGCCCGGACAATTTGTGACTGTGACTGTTTCTCCCAAAGGCTTGCCGGTGAAGCGTTCTTACACAATCGCCTCGTCCCCAACCCGGAGAGATTATTGCGAAATTACGGTCAAGCACGAAGAGCACGGAACGGTTTCGCATTTTCTGAATACGGAGGTTCACGAAGGCGAACTGCTGCTGCTGACGGGACCATCGGGGAAATTTACCTTTACGGGCGAGGAGGCGGACAGCATCGTGCTGATCGCGGGCGGGGTTGGCATAACCCCATTGATGAGCATTGTCCGTTATCTGACCGACCGTTCGTGGAAAGGAGATATTTTCTTTTTCTTTGCCTGCTTGAATGAGAAAAACATCATTTTTCGAAAGGAGATCGAGTACCTCGAAAAACGACACCCTAACTTGCGCGTCTGCATTATTCTGGAAAAGCCGGCTGAAGCTGACCAGAACGGTTATTTAACGGGACGACTC